>JALSPT010000197.1 GCA_026985785.1 Anaerolineales bacterium | reverse complement strand
AAGGTCTCGGTGCGCCCTTCCCACCAATCGCCGTGCAACAGGCGTTCCTCGCCTCCCTCGGCGGCCAGGGCGCGCCCTGCCAGATAGTCGCGCAGCAGCGGATGGGCTATCCCCACCCGTTCGGTCGCGTAAGTCACGACCGCGCCGCGGGCTGTGAGTTCCGGCAACAGGCGACGGACGCGAGGCCGTCGTTGGGGGAGCGCTTTGCCGGGAGAAGCGTCTGTTTCGGTGGAGGGAGGGGCTTCGCCCTCGGCCTGTTCTTCTTCCCATTGCGCGGCGAGTTGGCCTGCTTCTTTGGCGGGAATGGCATCCCCAGGTCCTAAAACGAGTTGGAGCGCCAGGGCTTCCAGCGCCGCCATGCTGCGCTCCTCGTCGGGTAGCAGCCGCCGCAGGTAGGCCAATAGCGCCTCGCCCGTGGTGGGGCCCAGCAAATCGCCTGCGTAGGCTGCCCAGGCTTTGAGGGTGAGTTCCATCGGGTTGTAGGCCGGAGCAGGCGCCAGTAGCCAGCGGTTGAGCAGGCGTGGGTCGGTGGGGGTGGGGGCTTGGGCGTTTTCTTCCTCCACGCCAATTTCGGCTTGCGCTTCCAATTGAGGGGCGACTTCCTGTTGCCACGCTTTGCTCCACCGGGTGAGGAAGGCCTGCGCCTCGGCCTGTGACCAGGGGAGCATGGTGACCGGGCGCAAGCCCAATGCCTGCAGGCCGTCGCTGTGTTCGGGCGAGGCCGTGACGACCAGCCGCAGGCGGCGGTGGTCGCGTTTGAGGCGGCGCAAAAAGGCAGCCAGGGCGGGTTGGCGGGTGGGCGCCATTTCATCTGCCCCATCGACCAGCAACAGCACCTGCCCGTTCTCTAAGGCTTGGTGTACCTGTCGGTGCAGCACCTTGGCCAGTTTGGGCGGCATCCCTCGGGCTGCCGCTGCGACCAGCGCGTCAACGGGGTCGGTTTCCTCGTCCAGCGGCAACGGCAGGTCGGCGACATGCACCAGCAGCGGGAAGGCAGTAGCCAGGTCACCCAGGCGGCGGTCGCGATGCACGGCCAGTAAAGCCAGGTAGGTCAGCGCGGTGGACTTGCCGGAGCCTTCCCGTCCCCACAATAAGAGATCTGCCCCACCCTGGAGCGCCTCGGCGATGTTCAGCGCCGGATAGCGGTACAGGGCGGCAAGTTCGGGAAAATCGGGGGTGTAGGGCACGGCCTGGGAGGCAATGTCGTCGGGGCGGAATTCATCCTCCGCCACGTAGGCCGGCAGGGGGGCGATGACTTTGGGCGTCAGCAAAATGCGCCCCAGGGGGAAGAGGGGGCCGGCAAGGTGGCGACGGTGCAAATGGCGTTCCAGTTCCTGCCGCCATACGGCGGTCAGGCGCTCGAAGCGGGCGGTTTCCTTTTCGGCGCGTCGTTGCGCCAGGCGGGTCTTCCAGTGCTCGAAGCGGGGGTAGAGGCGGGTGAGGGCGTACCAGAACAGGCTGCCGACGAAGACGCCCAGCCAGAACCAAAAGGCGGAAAAGTCGGGAAGGCGAAACAATCGGTTCATGGCACGTAGAGGATGCGTTTGCAGGTGGGGCAAAAGGCGAGTTGGGTATTGCTGCGGGCGGAGCGGAGGATGTCGGGGGTGAGCGGCGCGCCGCAGGCGTCGCATGTGCCCTCGGTCACGGTGGCGACGGCCAGGCCGTGCCGCTGCGCTCGCAGCCGTTCGTATTGGGCCAGGGTTTCCGCAGGGATGGTGGTGAGCATCTCGGTGCGCCGTTTGTCCAGAGCAGCGAGCGCGCGACGGTGGTTTCCCAGGTCGCCGCGCCAGCGGCTTTCTTGCTGGAGGCGGGTATGTTGGACTGCTCGCAGTTTTTCTTCCGCTTGTCGGAAGGCCGCTTCGGCCTCTTCAGCGGCCAGCATGGTTTCCAGTTCAGCGTCTTCTCGCTGCGTCAGCAGGCGCTTGAGGGCTTCGGCTTCTCGTTGGAGGTCTTGCAGTTCCTTGGGGTTGCGTACCCGCCCGCTGTAAAGCATCTCTTCCGTGCGTTGGAGTTTCTCACGCACGGCAGCGGTTTCGGCTTCGGCAGCCCGTAAGGCTGTTGCCGCTTTCTGCCAGGCGGCTTGGGCGGCCTTCAGCGCGGCTTGGGCTGCTTCTATGGCGCTCTGGTCGGCCAATTGGGCTTCCAGGGCGGCAATTTCGGCTTGCAGCCGGTCTCGTCTGGTGTCGATGCCTTGCAGTTGATACAGTTGAAATGCCAGCATAGAAGGATTATAGAAGCGAATGGCCGGAAACGCAAGCATTCCCGGCCACGAAAATTGATGAGGGAGAACGTATCACCGCATGTGTTGCAGCATGTCTTGCACCGCGGCGCGGATTTTGGCCTCGCCCTCCGGCGTGAGCAGCCCTTTGAGTTCCAGGATGTTGACCGGCTCGAAGGCGCTTTTTTCCAACAGGGTGCTCAACTGCCGCCCGGCTGCCGCGGCCCAGCCGAAGATACCCACCACGAGCAACGGCTTGGGGAAGTTGGCTTTTTTGATGACTTCGCTCAGCAGAAACGCCGTCAGGGGGAAGACGTCCGATTCGTAAGTTTCCGTGCCCAAGATGACGGCTTGGCTGTCGGCGATGTCGTTGAGCATGTCGGCCAGCGCGGCGCGTTCGTCGTCCACCATGCGATGGACGACCGGCGTGTAGCCTGCTTGTTGCAAGGCGTCCATGGCGACGCCAACGGCTTTTTCCACGTAGCGGTACATGGAGGAATACACCACCGTGACCTTGCCCGGCTTGGGTTTGCCCGCGCCCCAGTCCAGGTAGGCCTGGACGATGCGCTCGGGCGCTTGCCGCCAGAGCAGGCCGTGGGCGGGGAGGATCATCGCGGGCTGCAGGTTGTATTTGTTTTGCAGGGTGCTCAGGTTTTTGCCGATCTTGTCGCGATAAAAGCCAATCACGGTGATGGTGTATTTGCGCGCCGCTGTCAGATAGGCGTCCGTGTCCACTTCGTCGTCGAAAATGCCTTCCGGGATGCCATAGCCGCCGAAAATGTCGCCGGTCAAGAGGATGTTGCCTTCCGCCAGGTGAGTCACCATGGTTTCCGGCCAGTGAAGCCAGGGGGCATGGTAAAACGTGAGGGTATGGCCGCCAAACGTCAGGCTGTGGCCGCTTTTGACGGCCTGGAAGTTGACATCGCCGAGGCCGTAAAGGGCGTCCAGCAATTTTTTGGTGAAGGGGTGCCCCCACAGGGTGACGTCGGGGGGTAATTTTTCCAGCAACGCGGGCAGCGAGCCGCTGTGGTCGGGTTCCATGTGGTGGATGACGATGTGGCGGATGTCTTCCAGGGGCGTCACCGAGGCCAGTGCGGCCAGAAATTCCTCCTGGAAGGTGCCTTTCCAGCCGTCGAAGAGCACAGCCCCTTCTGGCGTTTTCAAAAGATAGGCGTTGTAGGTGATGCCTTCGGGGATTTCCCACAGGGCCTCGAAGTAAGCCGTGCGCGTGTCGGCCACGCGCAGCAGGTAAAGGTCGGGGTGGATTTCTTGAACCGTTGTTTGCGCCATGAGAAGCCTCCTCAAAGAATAGCAGTGCTTCTAAAATGTACCATGTTTTCACCCCCACAGGAAGTGAGGATTGTCCCTTTTTGTGTCGGTTGCTATGCAGCAAGCACTTTTCCAGCGCGCAGCCGCACCACGCGGCGGGCAAACTCCCCCGCCAGTCGCTCGTCGTGGGTGGCCATTACGATGGTGACCCCTTGTTGATTGAGGGCACGCAGGCGTTCCATCAGGGCGTAAGCCGTGTTGCGATCTTGCCCGAAAGTGGGCTCGTCGAGGACCAACAACCGCTGCCCCGCGGCGAGCATGGTGCCCACGCTGAGGCGGCGTTTTTGCCCCTGGCTGAGGGTAAACGGGTTGCGTTCGGCGTGCTCGCGCAGGCGAAATTCGTCCAGCAGCGCCTCCACACGGGTGCGTACTTCCGCTTCCGGTCGGCCGCGCACCCGCAGGCTGTACGCCAGTTCGTCCCACACGCGCTCGGTGACGAATTGATGCTCGGGGTTTTGGAAGACGAAGCCTACCATCTCGGCGCGCTGGCGCGAAGTGAGGTCGTGCAGGGGATGGCCGAAAAGGCGCACCTCGCCCCGCTGCGGTGGCGGCAGGAGGCCGGCCAGATGCAGGGCAAGCGTGGATTTTCCCGCCCCGTTGGGGCCCATCAGGGCGACGAAGTCACCCTGGGGAATGCGTAAATCCACCCCACGCAACACCGGTGCGCCGTTGGGGTAGGCGAAGTGCAGGTCGCGCACCTCCACGGCAGGCGGATCGTCTATGAGCGGCGGGAAAGCATCCGGCGGTGGGGGACGGTGGGCGCGCGGGTCGAGGTGGGAAGGCACCCAGATGCCGGCAGCCAGGACTTGCGGCAGGTGGGTTTGCAGCGTAGGTTCGGGCTCACCGGCGGCCAGCAGGCGGCCATCTTCCCCCAAAAAGAGCACCTGGTCGGCCAGGTGCCAGCAGGCGTCCAGTTTGTGCTCGATGAGCAGGATGGTGTGGTGCCCTTTCAGAGTGGCCAAAGTGGTGAAGAAGTCGCGGGTTGCCTGGGGGTCGAGGTTGGCGGTTGGTTCGTCGAGGATGAGGACCTCAGGTGCCATCGCCAGGAGGGCGGCCAGGGCGATGCGCTGGGCTTCGCCGCCGGAGAGGGTAGCCAGGGCGCGATGAAGAAAGCCCTCCATCCCAACCGCGTGCAGTGCCTGTTGAATGCGGGCCGGCATTTCTGCGGGCGGCACGGCCAGGTTTTCCAAGCCGAAGGCCAGTTCGTCTTCCACCGTGAGGGTGGCGAAGGCGGCTTCCGGATCCTGAAACAGCACGCCCACGCGAGCGGCCACCTGCGCCGGTTCGGCTTGTGCGGGGTTGAGCCCCGCCGCTTGGATGTTGCCGCTGACGTGGGCGTAGATGTGGTGGGGAATGAGGCCGGTCAGTGTGAGCGCCAAGGTGGATTTGCCGCCGCCGGAGGGTCCCAACAGCAGCGCCAGTTGCCCCGCGGGGACGCGGAACGAGAGGTCGTCCACCGCGGGGCGTGGCGTGCGGGGGTAACGAACGGTGAGGTGGGAGGCGGTGAGCGTGATCTATTCCTCCCGCGCGATGGCAAACGAATTGAGCGCGCCGGCGCGATAGAGGCCGTCGGCGATGACTTTGCCCAGCCAACCGGCCAGCACGGCGCCTGAAATCAGGCGGGCTACCAGCATGGCCGCCAGCACGCCGGGTTTGAGGTTGCTGTACCAGAACATGTAATCCACCACCAGGCTGCCCAGGCCGGCTGCGGCCCCGGCGAGCATCAGGGTGGGCAGGTCGTATTTGCGGTAGCCGCGGGCGGCGAACACCATTTCGGCCATCCCACCCTGGATCAGGCCGGAGAGGATGAGGGTCAACCCCCAGTAGCCGCCGGCGAGGAACTCGGCCAGGGCGGCCAGCGTTTCGGCGGCCAGCGCAGCGCCTGGCTTGCGGATGATGTAGGGGGCGATGACCGCCGCGATGAACCAGAAGCCGTACAGCAGGTCGCGCGCGCCGGGGAAGGCGGTTTCCAGCGGCTTGGCGAGGTCCCATACCATGCTCCAGCCCACGAACAGCAGGCCGAAAACCAGCGCCAGGTTGGCGGCCAAGATGGCTTCGACGGTGCGCCAGCGGGCGAGCGCCGGGCGCGCGCCCCAGGCAGCCCCGATGGCCAGCCCCAAGACGGTCAATACTGCCGCATGGATGGGATTCCAGGCGATGCCTTCGGCGCTGGCGCGCACTACCGCGGCCAGGTAGTACACCAAGAGGGTGAAAGCACCGATCAGCAAGGCGTAGATGAGGGGGCGAGAAGTGTTCATGGCAACCTCCAAAGGTCAATGATGAGCGCCGCTGATGTGTACCACCAGCAGTACGCCTTGCCGCACGGTGATCTCGGCGCGCGGCGCGGTGAGGCGGTTGCTCACGCCCAGGGCCGCGCCAAAAGGTATCGTGCCGTCGCGAAGGGCGTAGGCCAGCCCGCGGGTGGTCACGCCGTGGGCGTCGCCGCCGACGGCGATCAGCGATACCGTGTCGCCTACCGTTCCCGTCACCTCTCCGTGGCCGCTGAGGGCGAACACTGCTTGGTTGCCGTCCACCAAAACGATGGGCCAATGCCGCCAGCGAGGATGCGCCAGCAGAAGCAGGTTGGCGGCGGTTTGGTCCCAGCGCCCACCCAACGCGCCCAGCACGGTGATGCGGTCGGGGTGGGTTTCGGCAACGGCCAGTTCCAGTGCCAGTTCCAGGTCGGTTTGGTCTTTGTCGGCGGGGTAGCGGTGGATGCGCACGCCCCGGGCGGCGCAGCGGGCGACTTCGTCCGCGGTGAGGGAATCGAGGTCGCCGATGAGGTCATGAGGCCGTGCGCCAAGGGTTTGGCAGAGGCGCGCGCCGCCATCCGCGGCGATGATGCGGTCTGCCGGGGGAATTTCCGGCAAAGCGGCGGGCACGCCGTTCGCGCAGATCACAATGTGCATAGAAAAACCCTCCGCACACGGCGAAGGGTCAAGGGGTGCAGTAAAGCGCCTGCCATCCCTCCGCCGGCATTACCCGGATCAGGTGCTACGGGTCGCAGGCTTACGGCCTGCCTCTCAGCCCGGCAACACCGAGCTCCCCGTGCGGCAATCGTCGTTTTCATTATAGCCTCCCTCTGGGAGAGCGTCAAGCACGCGCGGCGGGAAGGGTGCACTCAAATGTTGTAGATAAGGCTATCGTATGGCCAGATCTCTCCCCACCCCCTGGCGGAGGCTGTCCTTCGTGAGGACAGCCTCCGCCTTCCCCCCTCCCCTCCCTTACTGAAGGGAGGGGAGGGGGAGGCCGCCGTAGGCGGCGGGGGAGGAGTGAGATCCTGAAAAGTGCTTCTACGACATTTGCTTGCACCCCGGCGGGAAAAGCGCCTGGCAAATGGGGGTAACACGCCATCCATTCGTGGGCAATGGAGGCCTGATTGTGCCTTGACAGTACGGCGGGGAACGGGTAGCATACAGCCAGCCTGGCCGGGGTGTCCTGGCCGCGAAGGAGGTGTATTTTGTCCGTGCCACAACCGTTGCCCCATCCGCAAACCTTTACCGACCGGATGCGGGCGCGCTTTGGGGGGGTGTTGGATACCGTTGGCGGCTTTTTCAACCGGGTGGGCGTTCACCCCAATGTCATGACGGTGGCAGGCGCGATAGGGAATGCGGTTGCCGCCGTTTTGCTGGCCGAAGGGCACATCGTCGCAGGCGGCGTGGTAGTGCTGGCGATGGGGGCGTTCGATGCCCTGGACGGCACTATGGCTCGCCTGCGCGGCGGCGGTACGGCGTGGGGCGCTTTTTTGGATTCCGTCTCCGACCGCTATTCCGAACTTTTGTTGTTGGGGGGACTGGTGTACTATTACACGCTTCGCCAGGATGTGTGGGGTGTGATGTTGGCGTATGCCGCGGCTGCCGGTTCGGTGTTGGTGTCGTACACACGGGCGCGCGCCGAGGCGCTGGGTTGGGAGGCCAAGGTGGGCATATTGACCCGCCTGGAGCGCTACCTGGTGTTTGCCCCGGCGCTGGTGCTCAATGTGCCGTTGTTGGGCGTGGCGGTGATTGCCGTGGGAGCCAACATCACGGCGCTGCAGCGCATCGCGTTCGTCCACCGCATGGCACATCGCGAGGCAGAAAATAGCGAGGCGTCGTCATGAGTTTCCATATTGGACCGCTCACCATTCATCTCTATGGCGTCATTTTGATGGTCGGCACACTGGCCGGTGCCTGGCTGGCGAGCGTGGAGGCCAAACGTCGAGGGCAGGACACCGAAATTTTGTGGGATGCCCTCACATGGGTCATCATCGGCGGGGTGGTTGGCGCTCGCCTGTGGCATGTCTTTACCCCGCCCGAATCGATGGTCAAGATGGGGATCACCACCCATTACTACCTTACCCATCCGTTGGCCATTTTAGAGGTATGGCACGGCGGACTGGGCATTCCCGGCGCGGTGATGGGGGGGCTGTTGGCTTTTTGGCTGTTTGCCCGCCGCCGCCGTTTGCCCATCGCCATCTGGCTGGACATTGCTGCGCCCGGTATCGCATTGGGCCAGGCGATCGGGCGGTGGGGCAACTACGTCAATCAAGAACTGTACGGTGCGCCGACCCATCTGCCATGGGCGATCTACATCGACCCTGCCCATCGCTTGCCCCAGTTTGCCGACAAAGCCTACTATCACCCTCTTTTCCTTTACGAGAGCGTCTGGAATCTCCTCAACATGGCGGTGCTGCTCTATCTGGCGCGGCGGTGGGAGCACAAACTGCGGCCTGGAGATGTGTTTTTGGCTTATCTGGTGATCTATCCGGTGGGGCGCTTTTTCCTTGAGTTTTTGCGCCTTGATCCCGCTGAGGTTGGGGGATTGGACATCAATCAGATGTTGATGGCGGTGGTTGCTCTGGGCGCGATGGCCGCGCTGGCATGGCGACACAGGCCAGGCGCGCCGCAACCGGCGCCTGCGACTGCGGACAAGGGGAAGCGCCGCC
>JALSPT010000196.1 GCA_026985785.1 Anaerolineales bacterium | reverse complement strand
TTCCACCAGAGGGGTGGGGCGGCGGGCAATGCCCGCCACCCCCGCGGAAATTACTTCTTGGTGTTGAGTGGGATCTTGATGCTGCCGGCTTTGATGCCCTGGATGGCGGCTTCTGCGGCCTCCTTGGCGTCCTTCGGCAGGTTGAACTGCGGGTTGTATTCCACCACTTCGCCGCCGTTGGCCAGGTTGATGGCGAAGGCTTTGCCGCCCAGGGTGCCTTTCTTGATGAGGTCAATCATTTGGGTAAGGACGATTTCCCAATGATAGACCTGGTTGGCCACCACAATCTTGGGCGCCAAGGAGGATTGGTCGGCCTGGGTGCCGAACCAGAGGACATTTTTCTCCTTGGCCACGCCAATGGCACCCACCACCATTTGCGCCGTGCCGGTGAGCACGTCGGCGCCGGCGGCGATGTGCGTATTGGCTGCCTCTGCGGCTGCCGAAACGTCGGAGAACGAGCCCGTCCATGTGACCTGCACTTTGACGTTGGGGTTGGTGGCTTTTGCTCCTGCGATGAAGCCCTCGACGTAGCGCTGCGCGTCACCGGTCTCGATGGGGCCAATCACGCCCAGCACGCCGCTCTTGGAGAGTTTGGCTGCCATCACACCGTTGACGTAGCCGCCTTGCTCTGAGGCTGCTTCGTAGGCAAAGACGTTGGGCATGCCGAAGGTATCCACCGTGGTGCCCCAGGCGAAACTGGTTTTGGGGAAGTCGGGGGCAATTTCCTGCAACGAGGAGCCGTATTGCGAGCCGTGGGCAATGATGAGATCGTAGCCCTGCGAGGCGTAGTCGCGAATGGCCGCCGCCGCGTCGTCCACTTTGTACATCCCGTCAGAGTAAACGAACTGCATGGCCGATTCGCCGCCCATTTGCTTTTGCACGGCTACCAGGGCGTCGTACATGCTTTGGCTGAAAGCCAAGTCGTGGATGGAACTGGGTAGAATGACCGCGATGCGGAACGGCTTGGCCTGCTCCTGCTGGGCCGGCTGCGTGGCAGCCGATTTACCACAGCCGCTCAGCGCCAAGGCGACGATGCCGAGCACGGCAAGGAACCAGATGACTTTTTTCATTTTGCGACCTCCTCTTGCAAATGAGAGAGAAAACGGGTAGCGGGGAAACGCGTGAACATGGTGAGCAGCAGCACCTCCTTTGAGGCTATTCTTCCCGCTCGAAGGGCTTGGCCAGCGCCGCCGGGGCGCGCACCTTCGAGACCGAGACCACCAGAACCAGAATGGTGAGCACATAGGGCAGCATGACCGCCAAATCCGGCGGGATGGGGATGCCCAAAACCTGCATCCAGAGTTGCAAGGCGTTGACCATGCTGAAAAGCAACGCCCCGCCCAACACACCAAGCGGCTTCCAGGCGCCGAAATACACCAACGCCACCGCGATGAAGCCCATCCCGCTGGTCATGTTCTCTTGAAAAACGTTCAGCAGGCCGACGGAAAGCGCCGCTCCCGCCAGGCCGGAAAGGATGCCGCCCTGGATGATGGTGTAGTAGCGCACCGCTCCCACGCTGATGCCCAAGGAATCGGCGGCTTTGGGGTTTTCGCCCACGGCGCGAATTTTCACGCCCAGGGTAGTTTTGTTGAGCACGAACCACCCCAACGGCACCAGCAGGTAGGCGACGTACACCATCCAGTTGTGGCTGAAGAAGATCTTGCCCACCACCGGCAGGTCGCTCAGCAGGGGGATGTGGAGGGGTTGGAAACCTTGGATGGTTTTCACCGTGCCCACCAGTTTTTGAAAGAGCAAATCGCTCATCCCCATACCAAAGAGGTAAAAACCGATGCCGCTGATGCCCTGCTCGGCCTGAAAATTGAC
The DNA here is from genome assembly GCA_026985785.1 of Anaerolineales bacterium. GTDB lineage: Bacteria > Chloroflexota > Anaerolineae > Anaerolineales > DRMV01 > DRMV01. The sequence goes on along the minus strand of JALSPT010000196.1, from coordinate 6,650 downwards.
GGTCACCACAGCCATCGCCAGCCCCATCAGCGCCCCCACTGCCAACGAGGCCAGCACCCCCCACCACAGGCTACCCGTGACCAGCGCGACATAAAAGGCCGCAAATGCGCCCAAGAGCATTTGTCCTTCGACCCCTAAGTTGAGCACTCCGCTGCGCTGCCCGAAAGTTTCGCCGATGGCGGCGTAGAGGTAGGGCGTGGCAAGGCGAATCCCCGAGGTCAGAATACCCACCAGCACCGCCCCGGAAAACAGCGTTTCGCCGCTCATGGCTGCATCTCCTCATGGTTGGGGGGAGGAGGAGGTGACGCGTCTTCCATGGCTGCTTCGGCGGCTTTGACCTGCCCGAGGTGCTGGCGCTCGCGTCGCCGCCGCCAGATCTCGCTGCTGACCACGAACACCACTACCAAGCCGTTGAGGGCGGTGATCAACGCCGAGGGCACCTGCGCCACCCGCTGCATCTTGTTGGCTCCAACCAGCAATGCCCCGAACAGAATCGAAGCCGGTATCGTGCCGATGGGGTGCAGATGGCCGAACAGTGCCGCTACGATGCCGTTGAAGCCTGCCCCGCCGGTAAAGCCGGTGGCCGAGCCGTCGGTGATCATGCGGTAATTCACCCCGTACACCTGCACCACCCCCGCCAGCCCGGCAAACGCGCCGCTGAGCAGCAGTGCCAGCACCATGTAGCGCTTGACCGGGATGCCGGCATAGCGGGAAGCATTGGGGTTCTTGCCCACCGCACGGATGCGGTAGCCCCATACCGTCCGCCAGAGGAAAACGTACACCACAATGGCCAGCACCAAGGCCAGGAGCACCCCCAAATGCAACCGCGTCGGCACCCATCGAGGCAAGCGAAAGGCCGCGGGCAGACGCGCGGTTTGGGGGATTTTGGACGCTCGAGAGGCCTGAGCGGGGTCGAGCATCGGGCCGCGCAGCAAGTAATTCATCAACTGTACGGCGATGGCGTTCATCATGATGGTGCTCAAGATCTCGTTGACGTTGAAATACGCCCGCAATACCCCAGGAATGCCGCCCCAAATCGCCCCGCCGACAAAACCGGCCGTCATCGCCAAAGTGATCACCAGCCAGCCGGGCCAATCGGTGAGCGTCAGACCGACCAGGGTGCCCAAAATAGCCCCTACGATCATCTGTCCTTCGCCGCCGATGTTGAGGACGTTGCCCTGGAAGGAGATGCAGATGCCTAATCCGACCAGGAGCAACGGTGTGGCCTTGACCAGGGTCTCGGCGATCGCGTTGGGACTGCCAAAAGCACCTTCCACCAGCGCCGCGTAGCCGGTCAAGGGGTTGACCTTGAGGAACAGTAACATCACCGCGCCCACCAGCAACGCCAAGGCGGTTGCGATCAGAGGTAGCAAAGCATCGAAGAGGGCATCCCACGGAATACGCAAACGCACGAGGGCCTCCTTGCCTGCGGGGTTACGACCAACCTTGTACCAGGCTCAAGCGCAAAGCGTGGTCGTCGAAGAAACTGTGCCCGATGGTGAGGGGGACGTCGTCCCGCCCGTAAAAAGTGACGTCCAGCGCCAGCAGAGGTTCCCCTGCCGGGCGATTTAGATGTTCCGCGGCTTCTTCCGGTAGGGCGATGGCGTGGACGGTGGTGATGGTGAATGCGATCTCCCGCCTGGCATAGAAGCGGAGCATCTCGCGGATGGGCAGCGAGCCGTCCAGTGCTTGCACGGCATCGCCGAACAGCGCCACCGGGAAAAGGTTACAGGCCAAAATGACCGGTTGCTCATCGGCCAAAAAGAGACGGTAGATTGAAAGCAAACCCTCGCCCGGCGCGATATCCAGGGCGAGGGCTTCTTGTTCGGTCGCGGGGCGCTCTTCGCGCGCCACCACCTGAATGGACGGCACGCGACCATTGCTTTCGATTAGGCGGGTAAAATCCCACACGCTGCCCATATGGGCGTTGACGCGGTGGATGTGGGCGTTGACGTAGGTGCCGTCCCCCTGGCGGCGCATGACCACCCCTTGCGCGGCCAGTTTGGCCAGCGCGGTGCGCACGGTGGCGCGGCTGACGCCAAAGGATTCGGCCAGTTCGCTTTCCGAGGGGAGGCGGCTTCCGGGAGGATATTCCCCCCTACGAATGCGGCGGCGGAGGGTTTTCTCCAACCGTTCGGCCAGCGAAGGTGAACGACCCGGCATAGGCTTGTCCTTGTTACACAGAGAAAAAGGAAGTGGTCAGACGTTTCCACTTTAGCACACATTTTCCCCTCCCGCAAGTAGGTTGAATGGATTCGTGAAAAATGCCCGGCGATGCGGAAGCAAAGGACTTTACCTCAAATCCTAATCATGCGGTAAAATTCTCTCTGCCAGTGAAGCGGCCAAAGCGTGACGTTTGTCACCTCTTTTGGCGCCGCGTTATTGAGTAAAATGGCCAATGTATGCTGCCGAGCCATTCGGCAAAACCGTTTCATCCCATGGAGGTTTGCTATGACCCGAAAGACCGTTGTGTACTTTGTTGCCTTGCTGCTGGTGCTGAGCATGGCATTGGCGGGGTGTGGGCAGAAAGCCACGCCGACCGCCGCGCCCGCTGCCACCCAGGCACCTGCGGCCACCAAGGCGCCCGCGGCTACGGAAGCCCCCGCGGCCACCGAAGCGCCCGCCGCCACCGAGGCACCTGCCAAGCCCGTCACTATTGAGGTGTACTACCCGGTGGCCGTGGATGCCCCGATTGCCAAGATCCTCAAGGGCTACATTGCCGACTTCGAGAAGCAGTATCCCAACATCACCGTCAAGCCGGTGTTCGCGGGTGGTTACGGCGATGTCAAGACTACCATCCAGACCACCATCGAGGGCGGCGGCAAGCCCCCCGCGCTGGCCGTGATGCTGGCCGCCGACCTGTACGACCTGGTAAATGCCGATTACATCATCCCGTTGGACGATTTCATCAAAGCCTCTCCCGATGGCCAGGCTTACATCGACGACTTCTTCCCGGCTTTCATGGCCAACTCCAAATACGACGGCAAGATTTGGAGCATCCCCTTCCAGCGCAGTGTGGTGACGCTGTATTACAACGCCGACCTGTTCGAGCAGGAAGGCATTCAGCCGCCGGATAGTTGGCAGGCGCTGGCCGAAGCCGCGCAGAAACTCACCATCCCCGACAAGCGCTGGGGCATTGAATGGCCTTCGGGATGGCCTTACTGGCTGTTCCAACCGCTGGCTATTGGCAACGGCCAGAATATCATCAAGTCGCCCACCGAGGTGGCTTTCGACGACCCCAAGGTGATCGAGGCCGTGCAGTTCTACATCGACCTCTCGCACAAGTACCATGCTATGCCCGAGGGCGTACAGAAGAACTGGGGCAATGCCCCAGCAGACTTCGCCAAGGGCGCGGCGGCGATGATCGTGCACTCCAGCGGCAGTCTGCGCGGTATTCTCAAGCAAGCCAATTTCAAGGTTGGCGTGATGGCCGTGCCGGGCAAGCAGCCGGGCACTTACGCCACCGTGACCGGCGGCGGTAACTTCTACATCCTCAAAGGCGTTTCGCCGGAGGAGCAGCAAGCCGCCTGGAAGTTCATCCAGTTCGTTACCCAGCCCAAGTATGCCGCCGATTTCAGCATCCAGACCGGCTACATTGCCGCCCGCAAGAGCGCCTATGACACCGACGCGATGAAGGCCTACATCCAAAAGGTGCCTCAAGCCGGGCAAATCAAGGATATGCTGCAATACGCCGGTGCCGAACTCTCGTGCATGAATCTGGGCAAAGTGCGCAACATCTTCCACAAATACCTGCAAGCGGCTTACAACGGCGAAATGACGCCCGAGGAAGCCATGAAGCAGGCTCAGAAGGAGGCCGACGAGGCCTTGGCGATGTTCAAGTAGTCCTTGCGTCTAAGGGCGGGGAAGTCGACGCGCTGTCGGCTTCCCCGCTTTTGTCTTTCCGTTCTCGGTTCCCCGCCACGAGGAGCCCTGCTATGACCGCCGTTTCTCCCCCCCTCCGCCGTAGCCGCAAAGCCCCGGCTTGGCTGCCTTACGTGCTGATTTCCCCGACGTTGCTCATCGTGCTGGTGTTTACGGCGTGGCCGACCGTCCAGGCTATTTATACCAGTTTCTTTCGGCAGTACCTCAACATTGCTAAATTTCGCACGCCCACCTTCATTGGCCTGGGTAACTACCGCCAATTGCTTACCAGCGCGGATTTCCACGAGGTGCTGCGTAACACGGCTATTTATGTGCTCGGCACGGTGCCGGCCAGCATCGTTTTGGCGTTTCTTTTTGCCCTCTTAGTCAATCGGGCGGTGAAAGGCATCGGCCTGGCGCGGTTGTCGTTCTTCTACCCTACCATCCTGCCGATGGTCAGCGCGGCCACCATCTGGATGTTCTTCTTCACGCCCGACTACGGGTTGTTCAACACTTTCCTGCAAAGTTTGGGCTATCACGGCCCGCAAAACTGGCTGGGCAACCCCCACCTGGCGCTCTTGGCGGTGATGATCGTCGCCGTGTGGAAGCAAGCCGGCTACCTGATGATTTTCTACCTCGCCGGGCTGCAAAACCTGCCACAGGATGTTTTCGAGGCCGCGTCCATCGACGGCGCCAGTTGGTGGACCCAGTTGTGGAAAATTGCGTTTCCCCTTTTGCGGCGGACGACCTTGTTCGTCTCCACCATCGCGGTCATCGACGCTTTTCAAGTTGTGGACCACATCTTCGTCCTTACCCAGGGCGGCCCCAGTCAGTCCAGTTCGGTGCTGCTCTATTATTTGTGGCAGGTGCGTTTCGAAGACCAAAACGTCGGCCTGGCCTCGGCGTTGACGGTGGTGCTGATCGTCATCATGCTGGCCATTACCGTGACCAATTTCCTGCTTTCGGAACGGGAGGGGGCCTGACATGGGCGCGAAAATGCGAAAACGGCTTACCAATTTCCTGCTCAATTTGCTCACCGCCGTGCTGGCGCTTGGCTGGGCTTCGTTGATCGTATGGGCGATTGTGGTGTCCTTTCGCCCCTCCAGCGAGCCGCTGGGGCGCGGCGACGTCTGGTTCGGGCACCATCTTACCTTTGCCAATTACCTCAAAGCCTTCTCCCTGGCGCCGTTTGCCATTTATTACCGCAACACGATCATCATCGTGGGCATGATCTTGGTTGCCCAACTGGTGACCATCACCTTGGCGGGATTTGCTTTTGCTCACCAGGAATTTCGCGGCAAGAAACTCCTCTTTTTCTTCATCCTGCTGCAACTCATGATCCCCGCGGCGGCGCTGCTGGTACCCAACTTCGCCACCATCCGCAAACTGGGTCTGTTTGATACCACCTTGGCGGTGGCGCTGCCTTATTTCGGGTCGGCTTTCGGCACGTTCCTGATGCGGCAGGCGTTTTTGGAGGTGCCGCGCGACCTGGTGGATGCCGGTGTGATGGACGGCTGTTCGTGGTGGCAACTGCTGTGGCACATTTACCTGCCGCCTTCCATCCCTACCCTGATCGCGTTCGCGTTGTCCTCGGTGACGTGGCACTGGAACGAATTTCTGTGGCCGCTGGTGGTCACGCTGAGCGACAAATCGCGCCCGCTGACCATCGGCCTGGTGCGTTTCACGCAGTTGGGCGAAATCGGTGCCCGCTGGCCGCTGCTCTCGGCGGCGACCATCATCGTGATTGCACCGCTGTTGCTGCTCTTCCTGCTCTTCCAGCGGCAGTTCATCCGCAGTTTCCTGCATTCTGGGCTGAAGTAGGGCCATGAGCCGCCGCTGGCTTGCCAACGGATTGCTGCTGATTACCGCGGCGGTGTGGGGCGGGGGCTTTGTGGCGCAGCGAGCAGGCATGACCTACATTGAGCCTTTCACCTTCAATGCAGTGCGCTTTGCCCTGGGGGCAGGTGCGCTGGCAGGCATTGTCCACGCGCGCGTGCGTCGAATGCCTGATGCAACGGCGGTGGCCTGGATTTCGCGGCAAGCGTTGCGCAGTGGCGGCTTACTGGGGTTGGTGTTATTTCTCGCGGCCTCGTTCCAGCAGGTCGGCATCGTGTACACCACGGCGGGCAAAGCCGGATTCATCACCGGGCTGTACGTCGTGCTGGTGCCGGTGGCGGGTACTTTGTTGCTGGGTGAACGGCACGGCAGCATGGTGTGGGTAGGGGCGTTGCTGGCGACGGCGGGGCTCTACCTGCTGAGCGTGACCGGCGCCTGGCACATGGAAAAGGGCGATCTTTTGGTGTTGGTCAGCGCGCTGTTTTGGACGGTGCATGTTCTGCTTGTGGAACACCTGGCCGCCCGGCACGACAGCCTGCGGCTGGCCGCCCAGCAGTTTGCCGTGGTGGCCGTGCTCAGCGCCATCGTCGCTGCAGGATGGGAAACCATGACCCTTGGCGGCCTGCAAAAGGCGCTACCGGCCATCCTTTACGGCGGGTTGGTGTCGGTCGGCGTGGGTTATACACTGCAGGTCGTCGCCCAGCAATACGCCATCGCCGCCCATGCCGCCATCATCATGAGCCTGGAAACCGTGTTTGCGCTGCTAAGCGGCGCGCTGTTGTTGGGCGAAACCGTCAGCCTGCGGGAGGCTACGGGCGCCATGTTGATGTTGGCGGGCATGATTGTCGCCCAGTTGGATCCTGGACATACTCATCCCGGGGATGAGGTATAATGGGCTTGCTGTTGTGATTCCCGTCAAGATTGTTTGAGGAGTGTTTTATGGCCAGTGTTAC
>JALSPT010000195.1 GCA_026985785.1 Anaerolineales bacterium | reverse complement strand
ACCAGGCCGTGCTCATCGAGGGGCATGATGCCCGCGGCATCGACGTTGGCTACCTGATTCGCACCGACCGGGTGAAGATTCTGGATGTGAAGCAATACGACGCCCCCGAAGGGCTGACGCCGCGCCCGCCGCTGGTGGTGCACCTGCAAGTCAGCGGCGGCAGCGCACCCTTCGAGGTGTATGCCATCGTCAACCACTTCACTTCCATGGCCGGCGGCGAAACAGTGACCGAGCCGCGGCGCTTAGCCCAGGCCAAATGGAACCTGGAGATCATCCGCCGCATCAAGCAAAACGACCCCCAAGCGCGCATCATCCTGATGGGCGATTTGAACTCGTATTTCGACTCGCCGCCCCTCGACGCCCTGCGCCAGGGCGGATTGAAGCACGTCATGGGCGGGATGGACGCCACGACGCGGTATACTTTCATCTACAAGGGCGAAGTGCAAACCCTGGATCACATCTTAGTCACGCCCGACCTGGACGACTTGCTGCTCCAGGTGGCCGTTTTCCATGCCGACGCCGACTATCCACCGCCGCCGCCCGACGACGCCTCGCCCATCCGCAAATCCGACCACGACCCGGTGGTGGCGTGGTTCCGTCTGCCGTAGGAGGCTTTGTGCGAACGACCCGCTGGCTCCCCGCCGTGTTGCTGGCCGCGCTGATCGTGGCGCTGTCAGCACGCACGGCTGCTTCGGCTCAAAAGCCGCCGCCGCGCATCGTCGAACAGACCGTGACGGAAACGCGCTACCGCTGGTGGCTGGTGCCCTGGGCCGACAGTAGCCAGCCAGCCTGCACCATCGACATTTACCATCCCGAAAATCCCCTACCGGAGGAAATCTACCGGGCGTGCGGCTGGGATTTGTACCACGCCTGGCGCGCCACCCCTGCTTGTGACGCTGCCGTTTCGGGCGGCGACGTCACGGCCTGCGAGGGGTACTACCTCTTCTTCGTCGGCGCGAAGGAAGTCACCCATACCGTCAAACACTGGTACCCCTTACCCACCGCCACCCTACACTTGCAAAATTGCCTTGCCGATCTGCCGCACTTCCGTTGTGCCTCGCCGGTAGAACTGCACATCGAGGGAATTGAACCCTTCCCCAAAGCCGCCATTGAGAAAGTGGAAGTACACGGCCCACACGATATCCAAGTCATGTGCTATGAGGGGGAATGTACGGTTACCTTTCCCGAAGTGGAGAAAGCCCGCCAATTCAACCTGACCTTTCGCGCCTATTCCACCTGGGGCAATGTCACACCGCTCTACCACGCGCAAGTACGCATCACCCCGCAAGACGACGGCGTTCCCCTGGTGGATGTGATCAGCGCCCAATGGGAAGACCCCGGCCACGACGCCTGTGCCCAGGCGGGGGCGGTGTTCCCCGATGTGGACGGCCTGCCAGCCTGGACGCGCACGCCCGACGATCCCGCCGCGCTGGCCACCGACCAGCCCTACGCCCTGCTGGCCGCCCGGCTGATCGCCAACGGCGTGGTCGACGCGAGCGATTGTCCCAACGGCGGCCTGGCCGAGGGCGGCCCCAACCCTTGCGGCATGGCGCGTGCTCGCGAGATCGTCACCGCGTGGCAAAACCGCTTCGACCCCTACTTGCTGGAAACCGCGCGCGATATCGGCATCCCGGCGGTGCTGTTCAAACGCATCATCGCCCACGAAAGCCAGTTTTGGCCGGCGACCTACCCCGAACGATACGAGGTGGGTTTTGGGCAACTTTCCCCTCAGGGGATGGACACCATTTTACTGTGGGACAAACCCTACTTCGACGACCTGTGTGCCCAAACCTTAGCGCCGTGGGTGTGCCGGCAGGGCTATCTCCGCCTGGACGATCAAGCCAAGGCGCTGCTCTACGGCGCAATCTGGGTGCAGGCCGACCTGACGTGCAGCGATTGTCCGGCAGGCATCGACGGCGAGCGGGTGCCCGAAAGCCTGGAGATGTTTGCCCGCCTGGTGCGTTCGTATTGCTATCAAACCTCCCAACTTATCCACAACCTGACGCGCCAGCCTGCCGGACGCAATGTCAGTTACACCGACCTGTGGCGATTTACCCTGGCGGACTACAACGGGCCGTACTGCTTCTACGAAGCCTTGGCCACCACCCGCAAAGCCCACCAGCCGTTGACATGGGACAATGTCCAATCCCATCTTGCTTCGTCGTGCGCGGGGGTGCGCAACTACGTAGAGAGCATCGCGCCGTAGGTCAGACCACCAGGAGTACCACGACCCCCAGTCCAACGCAATAGGCCACAAAGCCCCACAGGCTATGTCCGCCCAGGTAGCGCAGCAGCCAGCGGATGGCAAGGTAGCCGGTCAACCAGGCGGTGAGGAAGCCCACCAGCACCGGCAGCCAGATTTGCCCCACGGCGGGCATGGCGAGCATGTCTTTCAGCGCCACCGCGCCTGCGCCGAGCATCACCGGCACCGACATCAAGAAGGAAAAGCGCGCCGCGGTGGGGCGGTCGAGATGGCGCAACATCCCGCCGCTGATGGTGCTGCCGCTGCGGGAGACGCCGGGGAAAAGGGCTAACGTTTGAAACAGGCCGACGATGAGCGCATCGAGCCAGCCGAGTTGCGCCAGGTTGCGCCGCCGCTGCCCCAGCAGTTCCCCGGCGGCCAGCAGCGCCGCCGTGCCCCACAGAAAATAACCCACCGCCCTGGGGGAAGCAAAGGCCGCCTCGACCGTGTCTTTGAACAGCAATCCCGCCACCACCGCGGGCAACGTTGCGAGGATGAGATACCAACCCAACCGCGACTCCGTGTTGCCCCACGGTTGCCGCTGCGCCACGCCAGCCAGCCAGCCCTTGGCGATGCGCCACAGGTCATCCCAAAAGTAATGGATCACCGCCGCCAGGGTGCCCATTTGCACCAGGACGTCGAACACGAAAGCCTGCTGGCGGGGAAAGTGCCACCCCAGCAAGTGCGGCACCAGCACCAGGTGGCCGGAACTGGAAATCGGCAGGAACTCGGTCAACCCCTGGACGATGCCCAGGACGAAGGCTTGCAA
>JALSPT010000194.1 GCA_026985785.1 Anaerolineales bacterium | reverse complement strand
GCGATGAACGCCGCCGATTGCTCCCGCAGGTCGGGGAACACGCCGCCCTGCACGATGCCGAACAGCGCCTGGTCGGGGCGGGTGTGGGCTTTCAGGCTGCGCTCGGCCCAGGCGTGGGTGCGGGCTAACGCCTCTTCGTTGTAGGCGCGGTCGTAGGGCGGCGGGCATTCGTCCAACGCCATGATGATGTCCGCGCCCAAGTTTTCCTGGATGGCAATGGACTTTTCCGGCGTGAAGCGATGCAGCGAGCCGTCGAGGTGGCTGCGGAAGGTCACCCCGTCGGCATCGATTTCGCGGATTTTGGCCAGCGAGAACACCTGAAAGCCGCCGGAGTCGGTCAACATGGGGTGCGGCCACTGCATGAACTGGTGCAGGCCGCCCATCTCGGCCACCAGGTCGTCGCCGGGGCGCAGGTAGAGGTGGTAGGTGTTTGCGAGCACCAGGCTGGCGCCGAGGGCTTCCAGTTGTGCCGGTGTGACGGCTTTGACCGTGGCCTGGGTGCCCACGGGAGCGAAGACGGGCGTCAGCAGGTCGCCGTGGGGGGTGTGGAACACGCCGGCGCGCGCTTGGCCGTCGGTTGCCAGGAGTTCGAAAGAAAAGGGAGCGGTCATGGGAGCATTTCGGGGAAGGCTATGCCGTCAGCACCACCCGCGCCGGCGCACCTTCGCTGCCCACCAGTTTGAGCGGCAGGCAATGCAGCGTGTAGCGCCCCGCAGGCACGGCAGAGAGGTCGAGGGTTTCGATGATCACCACCCCGGCGCGCAACAGGGTGCGGTGGGTGGGGCCGGGGTCGTCGTAAGGGGCAATGGAAAGGTAGTCGATGCCCACCAGGCGCACACCGCGCGCCACCAGGTAAGCGGCGGCGTCGTCCGTAAGGGCGATGTAGTCGGGGTGGAAATCGGGATCGCCCGCGGCCCACCAGGCCGAATTGCGGGTTTTGAAGAGCAGGCGCGTGGCTTGCGGCGGGATGGCGGCGGCTTCCAGCGCGGCGGCGGTGATATGGCCGTTCAGGTGGGTGAAATCGATGACGTCAGCCTCGCCGATGAGCGTTTCCAGCGGCAGCCGCTCCACCGTCGCGCCGTCGGGGATGAAGTGGTACGGCGCGTCGATGTGCGTTCCCAGGTGCACGCAGGCGCTCAATTGCGAGACGTTGGCCTCGCTGCCGTCTTCCATCTTGGCAAAACGCGCCAGCACCGGCTCCGGATCGCCCGGCCAGATCGGGATTTTGCCGGGGGCGACAGGCACGGAAAGGTCGTAAATGCGGGGCATCGGCACCTCCCATCAATCCACGAAACGATATTTGAGCAGCGTCCACAGCGCGATCACGCCGTCGTGTGCCTTGATCTTCTTCCCCTCGGTGTAATCGCGGGGGTTGAAAGCGATCGGCACCTCGAAAATGCGGTAGCCGCGCTTGAGCACCTTGGCGGTGAACTCCGGCTCGAAGTCAAAACTGCGGGCGTGCAGCGGCATGTCGGCCACCACCTCGCGCTTGAAGACCTTGTAGCCGGTTTCCATATCCGAGAGGATGGTGTTGTAGAGGATGTTGGTGACCAGGGTGAGGATTTTGTTGGCGACCATGTTCCAAAAGAGGATTGGCCGCCGCGGCGCGCCCAGGAAACGCGAGCCATACACCACATCAGCCAGCCCTTCGTCGATAGGCTGCAACAGTTCCGGGTAGTGGCGGGGGTCGTACTCCAAGTCGGCGTCCTGAATGATGATGACGTCGCCGGTGGCGTGCTGAAAAGCGGTGCGCAGGGCGGCGCCTTTCCCCTGGTTGCGTTCGTGGTAGAAGATTTTGAGGCCGGGCACGGCTTGCTGCTGTGCCAGTTCCTCCAGAATCTGCCGCGTGCGGTCGGTGGAGCCGTCGTCCACCACCACGATTTCGTTGGGAATGCCGGTCGCGGCGACACGCTCCAGGATGGCGCGTATGGTTTGCTCTTCATTGTAGGCCGGAATGACCACGGTCACAGTGTAATCACGCTGGCTCATTGGGGTTCCTCGGCAAGGGAATGTTGGCGAGCAGCCAGGTCGCGCTGCAAAATTTCGAACTGATGCGGCTTGTCGACGTCCATCGCTGCTTCGGCATAGGGGGTCACATGCACTGCGCCAACAATGTGCAGCCGCCGGGTGACCTCCGCGGCCACCTGGGCGAGCGTCCAGCGCCGCAAGGCTACCATCAACAGCAACTTCCAACCCACGATGGCCGCCTCTTGCAGCGGGTTCTTGCGGGCGGCGATGATGCGCCGTACCTGCTCGGCCACCTGGCCGTGCACGATGCCGGTGCGCACGACGTTCAGGTCGGCGCCGCACACCGCCACATCCCGCAGACGCAGGTAGGTGCGGTTGGCGCCGGGGAAACGCGCTTCCATCGTCTCACGGGTGACGACATGGTACACCACGTCCATAGCCTCGCGGGTTGCGTCCACGGCCATCGCGTCCACAATCTCGGCGGTCACGGCGGGGATGTCGCTGGAGGCCAGCAGGGTGAATTCCGAGGCCGGGTTGAGGCGTAACACCTCCCGCAAACCTGCCAGGATGTTGTCCAAAAGGTCGCCTGCGCCGGGAATGTAGGTCATGGGCTTGCGGGCGTGTAGGACGTCGGTGGCGGGCAGCCCGACGACCACGATGCGCTCCACGGTGGTCGCCCCGTCCAAGGCGTCCACCACCCATTGCGCCATCGGCTTGCCCGCAAGAGGCAACAGCGCCTTGGGGCGCCCCTGGGTGAGGGCATACAGCGGGTCATCGGGGGTGGGCACCCCACCGGCCAGCAATACCGCGTCCATCGGGGCTCCTCAATTGAGCACCTGGATCTGCGGCTCCAGGCCGAGTTCATCCAGGTAGGTACTGATTTCTTCCTCGGTCAACGGGCGGCCTTTGCCCGCCACGGCCACCAATGCAGCCTCCATCAAATTGGTGCCAAAGGTGCGACCATCCAGCAGCGGCGTGCTGGTGACCAAGTATTTGATGCCCACTTCACGGAAACGGCGGACATCTTCCGGCACGGTGGTGTTGGTCACCACGATTTTACCTTCCAGGCGGCGGGGTAAATGGCGTTTGACATAGTGGCAATCGCCGGCAATGACGGTTGCCCAGCGGTAGTATTTTTCCCAGCGGGGCAGCCATTCGTCCTGCTTCTCGCCGGTGGGGTAGAGCCATTCGAAGGGCAGCCGTCCCACCACCGGCAGCAGCAGCGCCGCCAGAATTTCGACGCCCCGCAAAGTGCGCAGCGGAAAAGGTACGCCCAGACCAAACATCAGGTCGCCGAAGACGGTCTGGTAACCGGCATCGGCGAACGAAGCGGCCATTCCCCAACGGTCGGCGCTGGAGGTGATGAGCGCCTTTTTGCCGCCGTGAGCGCGGATGTAATCGCCCAGGTGAGCGTCGAGGAACGAAGCCAGGCGATACTCCAAGGTGTTTTTCAGCCCACCGCCGTCCACCACCGGCGTATGGCGCACAAAACGCACCAACGAGCGCACCGAGTGCAGCGGGTAAACCTTGTCACCCACACGGAGGGCGAGGTCAGTGCCGCCCACGCCAAAGGCATCCACCTTGCCGTCCAGTTCGCCAAACAGGCGAGCGGCTTTTTCCATATCGCCATCGGTGCCGATGCGTTCCAGCAGCACCTTTTCGCCCAGCAGTTCGATTTCCACCCGCTTGTCGCGTTTGGAAGAGCCAATGCTGATACTCACGGCACGTTTCATAAGCGTCTCCAAAAGGCCGCCGGGCGGCGTCAGGTCAGGATGGTGCGGACGGTGGTGTAGAGGGTTTCGGCGCGCAGGTCGGCCAGGGTATGGCAAGGGGCTTTCAAGTGCTCGGCAAGGGCACGGGCATAGCCTTGGTCGTATTCGGCCAGTTCCATGTTGAGCACCACGCTTTGGATGCCCTCGGCGGCAATGCGGTCGGCGATGCGGTGGGCTTCTTCCAGCGGCGGCATATCGGCGTCCATGGAGACGTTGGCCGCGCCATCGGTGAGCACCACCAGCAGCGGGCGCACATCGGGATGGGCTACCTTCTCGCGCTTGATGACCTGATAGGCCAGCGCCAGCCCTGCCGAAAGCGGCGTTTTGCCGCCGATGGGAATGTTCTTCAGCGCCCGGCTGGCCAGATCCACCGACTGGGTGGGCGGCAAAACCAACGTCGCCCGGTTCTTTTGAAACACAATTAGCCCCACACGGTCGCGGTGTTGGTAGGCATCGGTCAGCAGAGAAAAGATGGCGCCCTTCGTGGCGGCCATGCGTTCGGAGACCGCCATCGACCAGGAGGCATCGACGACGAAGAGGATGAGGTTGGCGGCCTTACGGACGCGCACTTTTTCGCGCAGGTCGTGGGGTTTGAGGATCAGCGCGGGGGCGTTGGCCGGGGCATGGGCGCGCCGCTCCTGCTGATGGGGGGCGGCGGCGCGCACGGTGGCATCGAAGGCCAAATCGGTCACCCGTCCCTGGGGAAGGCGGGCGCGGATGTAACGCCCGCTTTTGCGGCTGGTCAGCGTCTGCGAGCGGCGCCCACTCTGGCGGCGGGTGCGCGGGTCTTGGGGCGTCGTGAGTTCGCGGGGCGTGAACGCCGGGGCGCTCAGATCGGTTTGCTGGCCGCCCTCCCACCAGCGCCCGTCGCCGCTCTGGAAGACGTCCTGCGGTGCAGCCCGCAAGGCATTGGCGGGGGTGGGCGCGGCGTCGGTCTTCAGCGTCACGCCCCCAGCACTTTTTTTGCCTTTTCGGCCTCCGAGCGGTGGCGGCGCGGCTCGGTGGAAGGCGGTTGGGGACGGCTTTCCCCTACCAGTTCGCTCAACCGCTCTTGTAGTTCGGCGAAGGAGACTTCGCTTTGCCCTAACGGCGTGCGCTTCAGGCGATGGGGCAGGGCGAGTTCGGCGGCCAGCATGATGTCTTCGGTGGTGATGGCGCGCCGCCCTTCGAAAGCGGCCTGGGCACGAGCGGCCTTGAGAATCACCATGTCGGCGCGGTGGCCGTCTACGCCCAGCGAGGCGGTGAAGGTGGCGATGGTCAGTAGGTCGCGGCTGGTGTAGGCGACATCGGGGAGCAGGTCGCGGGCGCGGAGGATGCGCTCGGCCAGCGCCTGCTCATGGGGCAGCCAGGCCTCGCGAAAACCCTCCGGGTCGGCTTCGAAAGCGATGTTACGCTCGATGATCTCCACCCGTTGGGCGGGGTCGGTCACGCCACGGATGTCTACGGCCAGGGCAAAACGGTCGAGCAACTGCGGGCGCAGGTCGCCTTCTTCGGGGTTCATCGTGCCCACGAGGATGAAGCGCGCCGGGTGCCAAAAGGAAATCCCCTCGCGCTCGACGATGTTGACGCCCATGGCGGCGGCATCCAGCAGCAGGTCGACCACGTGGTCGTCCAACAGATTGACCTCGTCGATGTAGAGGATGCCGCGGTTGGCGGCAGCCAGCACGCCGGGCTC
>JALSPT010000193.1 GCA_026985785.1 Anaerolineales bacterium | reverse complement strand
ACCCGACTACCCGACTACACGACTACACGACTACCCGACTATACGACCACGGAGCCTACCCCATGCCTACTGCCACCATCATCGGCGCCTCAGGCTACACCGGCGGAGAACTGCTCCGCCTGCTGCTGGCGCATCCCGCAATCGAGGTGCAGCAAATCACTTCCCGCCGCTACCTCGGCCAGTTTGCCTATCAAGTGCACCCCAACCTGCGTAAGCGTACCCGCCTGAAATTCACCGACCCGTCCACGGTCGAACCGGTGGACATCCTCTTCCTCGCCCTGCCCCACGGCCAGGCGCAGAAGCACATCGCCGAATGGGCGCAGAAGGCGGCCTACATCGTCGACCTTTCGGCGGATTTCCGCCTGCGCGATGCTGCCGCCTACGAAAAATGGTACGGCCACCCCCACGCCGCGCCCGAATGGCTGAGCAAATTCACCTACGGCCTGGCCGAACTGCACCGCGACGCCCTGCGCGAGGCGCACTACATCAGCGGGGTGGGTTGCAACGCCACCGCGACCAACCTTGCCCTGCTGCCCCTGCTGCAAGCCGACCTGCTCGACCGTGCCAGGCCGGTCATCGCTGAAATCAAAGTCGGCTCGTCCGAAGGCGGCGCGGAACCCAACCCCGGCTCCCATCATCCGGAACGCAGCGGCGTCGCCCGCACCTATGCCCCCTACGGCCACCGCCACACCGCCGAAGTCATCCAGGAAAGCGGCCTGAGCGATGTTGTGCTCACCATGACCTCGGTGGACATGGTGCGCGGCGCTTTGGCGACCGTCCACGGCTGGGTCAAGCCCGGCGTGACCACCAAAGACTTGTGGAAAGCCTACCGCGCCGCGGTCAACGCCAACCCCTTCCTGCGCCTGGTGAAAGAGCGGCGGGGCGTGTATCGCGTCCCGGAGCCGAAAATCCTCGCCGGCAGCAACTACGCCGACCTGGGTTTCGACCTGAACGAAAGCAGCGGCCACGTGGTGAGCATCTGCGCCATCGACAACCTGATGAAAGGCGCGGCCGGCTCCGCGGTGCAGGCGCTCAACCTGGCGTTGGGGCTGGACGAAACCACCGGGCTGGACTTTCCCGGCCTGCACCCGATTTAGGGACGCCGAGGGCGCCAAGAGAAGCCACAAAGACGCCAAGAGAAACCACAAAAAGACACCAAGAGGAACACAAGGACGCCAAGACGCCAAGGAACACAAAGGGCACGAAGAGAAGAGGAGAAAAGCAGAGGCACACATACCTGCCGTTCTTCAATCTTCATCGGTGCCAATCGGTGTCATCAGTGGATGCTAAAGCAAATCTGCGTCATCTGTACAATCTGCGGTTCGTTTTTGGAGTGCGGCACCCTGGTGCCGCTTTCCAAAGCGGCGACAAGTCGCCGCACTTCAAAAAACATCGGTGGACATCGGTGCCATCGGTGAATGCTAAAGCAAATCTGCGTCATCTGTGCAATCTGCGGTTCGTATCGGCGTCATTGGTGGATTTCCAACAACAGGAGGCCAACATGACCCTCGTGATCAAACTCGGCGGCACGGAAGGCGTGGATTTTGCCGCCGCCTGCGAAGACATCGCCGCGCTGGTTGCCGCGGGGGAACGCGTCGTGGTGGTGCACGGCGGCTCTGCCGAGGCCAACGCCCTGGGCGAAGCCGTCGGCATCCCGCCGCGCTTCGTCACCTCGCCCTCGGGCTTCACCAGCCGCTACACCGACCGCCCCACGCTGGAGGTGTTCGCGGCGGCGGTCAACGGCAAAGTCAACACCCTGCTGGTGGAACAACTCCAGCGCGCCGGCGTGAACGCCCTCGGCCTGAGCGGCCTGGATGGCCGCCTGCTGCAGGCCAAACGCAAGGGCAGCATCCGTATCGTGGAAAACGGCAAGCGCAAGATCCTGCGCGGCGACTACACCGGCAAAATTCAGGCCGTGAACACCGCCTTGCTGGAAGCCCTGCTTGGGACAGGCTACACGCCGGTGGTCGCGCCCCTGGCCG
>JALSPT010000192.1 GCA_026985785.1 Anaerolineales bacterium | reverse complement strand
TGCCCAACCCTTCTTACGAGCAGGTTTCCACCGGCACCACCGGGCATTTCGAGGCCGTGGTCGTGCGCTATGACGACACCCAAACCTCCTACGAATGGCTGCTGGAGGTGTTCTGGAAACACATCGACCCCACCGACCCCGGCGGCCAGTTTTACGACCGCGGCAGCCAGTACCGCACCGCCATCTTCTACCGCGACGAGCATCAGCGGGCACTGGCCGAAGCCTCCGTGCAACGGCTGGAGGCCGCGAAGATTTTCCCCCGCCCCATCGTCACCCAGGTCTTGCCCGCCGCCCCTTTCTACCCCGCCGAGGGCTACCACCAGGATTACTACCGCACCCACCCCGACCGCTACCGCGCCTACCATCTCGCCTCCGGGAAGGACGATTTCTTTGCCCAGGTATGGGCTGTCCATCGCCATTTCCGCCTCTTTCCCGAACGGCAGGCCTACTGGCGCGGTTACCGCAAGCCGCCCGCCGACCGCCTGCGGGCGCTGCTTTCTCCACTGGCATACGCCGTCACGCAGGAAAACGCCACCGAACCGCCCTTCGACAACGCTTACTGGGGCGACCACGAGGCCGGCATCTATGTGGATGTGGTCTCCGGGGAGCCGTTGTTCAGTTCCACCCACAAGTACGATTCGGGGTCGGGCTGGCCGAGTTTCACCATGCCGTTGGAGGCCGCCAACATCGTGACCCGCCAGGACGTCAGCATGGGGATGGTGCGCACCGAGGTACGAAGCCGCCACGCCGATTCTCACCTGGGCCACCGCTTTGCCGACGGCCCCCCACCCACCAGCACCCGCTATTGCATCAACTCGGCAGCCCTGCGCTTCATCCCAGCCACGGCGCTGGAGAAAGAAGGCTACGGCGCTTACGCCGACCTGTTCCACAAGTAGCCCTCTCTTTGCCCCCTCGCCCGCCACGCGCCCGGTAAAGGGTTATAATCGGGAGGACCACACGGGCCACAAGGAGGCAAGGATGGGACGCAAACGCCTGGGGGTAGCCCTGAGCGGGGGCGGGGCGCGAGGATTTGTACACATCGGAGTGCTTCAGGCTCTGGAAGCCGCCGGGGTGCGGGTGGACTTTTTCGCCGGCACCAGCGTGGGGGCGCTGATCGGCGCTGCCTATGCTGCCGGTGTGCCGTTAGGCGACATCCTGGCTTTCGCCTCGTCGCCGCTGGTGCGCCCCACCGCATTGTGGCGGTGGATGGATCTCAGCATTCCCCGCACCGGCTTGATTCAAGGCCACCAAGTGGAACAGTGGCTGGGGGAAATACTGGGTGAAAAGACTTTTGCCGACCTTCAGGTGCCTTTGACCGTCGTTGCGGTGGACCTAAACAGCGGCAAAGAAGCCCATTTGACGAAGGGCCGCCTCACCACAGCCGTGCGTGCCAGCATGGCAGTGCCGGGAATTTTCGCGCCCGTGGAAATGCAAGGCATGCGCCTGGTGGATGGCGGTTTGCTCAACAACGTCCCCGTGGATGTGGTGCGGCAGATGGGCGCCGATGTGGTCGTGGGGGTGGATGTCACTTCGGACAACGAAGCCTCATTTTGGCGATCACTGGCCCAAAAACGCCTGCTCGCCACCACGGTAGGCGGCGTTTTGGTCACTCTGAGCGACGCCTTAGGCGTCGTCATGCGGGCGCACACCTTAGAGCGACTGCAACGCTACCCACCCAATTTTTTGCTGCGCCCACCCATCCCTTCCTCGATCACCGCTGCTTCGGCCTATGACCATGCCGAGGAACTGATTTCTCTGGGGAAGAAAGCGGCAGAAACAATGTTACCTGCCTTGCAAGCCCAGATCAGGGGATAGCGCGCTTCGGAGCGTAACTTTGGAGCATGGCCGGGGTTGTTTTTCCAAATATTCATCTTCGCTGTACCGAAGAATGGGGACAGCCGTTATGCCAGGAGGTTTATATGAGTAACATGATGCAAGAATTCAAAGAATTTGCCCTCAAGGGGGACATGATGGACATGGCCATCGG
>JALSPT010000191.1 GCA_026985785.1 Anaerolineales bacterium | reverse complement strand
CTAACACCCTAACACCCTAACACCATCTCACCCTTTCCCCGAGGAGCATTCCCATGTCCCCCAACCGCCGTTTGGAAGACCTGATCCCCGACTATCTGGACAACTTGCTGCCCGACGACCTGCGAGCGGCTTTCGAGGCACGCCTCAAAGCCTCGCCTGCCCTGCGTCGGGCTGTGGAAGAGATGCGGGCTTTGAAGGAAAAAGCCCGTCAGGCCACTTCTGAAGCCCTCTCGCCGGAGGCCAAGCTGCGGCTGTACGAGCGGATGAACGCCGAGCGCGCTCGCCGTGGCGAGCCTCTGCTGCGCATTCCCGAAGCCTTGCTGGCGGCAGTGCGGGCCAAAGCCCAGGCTGCGGGCGAAGCCGCCGCCGACGTGGCCGCTGTAAGCGCCAAAGCCGCTCAAACCGCCGCGCGCGCCAGTGGCGAAACGGCAGCCGCAGCCGTCGAAGGCGCTGCTCAGGCGGCGCGGCAGATGAGCAAAGCCGGTCGAACGGCTTTGGAAGGCAGCGCCGGGGCGGCACAAACCGGCTTGCAAGCCGCAGCCAAGGCCGCCCAAACCTTGGCCGAAAGCGCCGAGGTGGTAGACGACATCGCCGAGTCGCCAGTGAGAGGCGCTCTCACCGCTCCGCCCAAAGTCGCCGCGAAAACGGCTAAAGCGGGCGCTCAGGCTGCCGGCGGCGCGCTGAAGGTCGGTGCCAAACTGGCACAAACCGGCCTGAAAACCGCTGCCGAGAGCGCCAAGGTCGCCGCCGAGGCCGCCAAAGGCGGGGCGCAAACAGCCCTTACCGCAGCCAAAGGCGCGGCTGAGACCGCCAAAGCCGGGAAAGACATCTTGACGGCTGGCGTTGAAGGTGCCAAAAAGGTGCTCTCTGCTGAAGGGGAAAAGGGGGATGATGCGGGGAATTGATCCCCCGGCCTGGTTTTGAAAAGCCGTGGCGCTGCTTTTTTTACCCTTGCTGTGATGTGGCCGTTTTGCCCCCAAACAGCCGTCGCACGTGTTCGGCAATCAGCGCCACGGCCTGCCGCACCAGGGCGCGGTTGGCCTCGCTCTGGTGCCAGCGGCTGGCGCCGGAGGGGTGCGGTAGTGGCACGATCCAGCGCCCATCGACCTGCCGTTGGGTGCCGATGATCTCCCGCAGGGGCAGTTTGGCCGGGTAGAACATGTTGATCGCCAGCCGTCCCACGGGCAGGATGAGGGCCGGATCGACCAGAGCAATTTCGGCTTCCAAAAAGGGGCGGCAAAGTTTTTGCTCGGTACGAGAAGGGGGGCGGTCGCCGCTGCCGGATTTGGCGCGCCCGGGGTAGCATTTGGTGACCGAGGTCATGTATTGCGTGCGCCGGAACCAATCTTCCTCGATGCCGGCCCCCGCCAGCCATTGAAAGAGGCGTTTGCCGCTGCCGGCGTTGAAAGGCCGTCCGGCTTCCACTTCGGTGATGCCCGGAGCCTGGCCGATGACCATGATTCTGGCACCCACATGGCCGGAGTAAATTGGGCGGGGATGCACCCAGTAGCCTGCTTCCAAACATGCCCGGCATACCGCGATACGCTCGCGCAGGGCATCGAGTTGGGCACGGCGGGTGGAGAGGTCGTTGGGAGGGGAGGAAGTCATGGTAAAGCAGGAGAGGTTATCGCGGCAGCGCGATCAAGGCGCCGAAACGCCCCGTGCGGCCATGTTCGGCGCGGTGGGAATACCAGTCCTCCAGATGGCAGGCGGTGCACACGCGGCTGACTTCCAGATGCTGGGGCAACACGCCGGCGCGCAGCAGGTGCAACCGGTTGGCTTCCCAGAGGTCAAGGTGATGGCGTTGGCCGTGGCGGGGGAGCAGCCGCTCGGCCTCGTCAGGGAAAGCCTGCCGCACCTGAGCCGCCACTTCGGGGCCGATTTCGTAATGATCGGGGCCAATGGCAGGCCCAATGGCGGCCAGCAGGTCGGCAGGGCGGCTGCCGAAAGCCTGTTGCATGGCCTCGACGGCAGCGGCTGCCGTGCCTATCACCGTGCCCTTCCACCCTGCGTGGGCAATGGCAATGGCTGCCCGGCGCGGGTCGTAGAGCAGGATGGGCACGCAGTCGGCAAAGCGCATCACCAAGGTGACGTTCGGATTGGCGGTGAGAATGATGTCGGCTTTGGGAGGTGGCTGGGGACTATCCACCCGGCGGGGAGCAGTTGCTACCACCGCCTCGCGCCCGTGCACCAGCCAGGCATCGAAGCGGGTGGCTACTGAAAGCCCCAGGGCGGTGAAAGCACGCCGGATGTTGAACTGCACCCGTCCCCAGTCGTCGCCCACCGTGCTGCCCATATTGAGCGAGGCCCACGGCGCGGGGCTGACGCCGCCGCGGCGGGTGAAGATGCCGTGCGGCACGCTGTGGGCGCTTAGGTGGTCGAACGCCAGATAACGCAGGGAGGCGGCGGTGAGGAAAGGCATACGGAGGGCGGCTCAGGCGTCAGGCGGTGGGGGCGGGGCGGGACGGTGCCAGACCTTTTCGGCGACGTGGAAGCGGGTTTCCAGGGCTTTGAGGTTCTCGCGCATGGCTTCTTCCACCAGGGGATAGCCGAACCAGGCCGTGGTGAAGCCGAACAGCGCGCCGGTGAGGGTGCGGAGGAAGGGCGTGCTTTCGCGGTAAGGGAGGGGCGAATGCGGTATCTGGCTGAGGATTTGGCTGACGCCATCCAACCCGATGGGCAGCCACCCGATGAGCAGCCATAGATACCACGGCAACGGCGGAATGCGGCGGCGGGTGAGGCCGTAGAGCAAGCCGAAGAGCAGGATGGCGCCGTAGATGGCTACATCACGCTCGCACATGGCCACTTTGTAGCCCAGCCGCGGGTTGCCAATGAATCGCCGCGCCTGCCAGAGGTCGTCTTCGTCCAGGCCGGTGGCCTTGCCGTAAGGCACCAGCCCTTGCACATGCGCTGCGGCGCGTGGGTAGGCAGGCTGCTCGCCGTAGAGGAACCACGAGCGGAAGGCCAGTTGATGGCAGGTGAAACTGTAGGCGGTGTAGATCACCTTGGCAGGGGCGGTGGCGCCGATTTTCATCAGTGTGGGCGCCAGGAAGGGGAGGCTGAAGTACAATGCTACCGCCAGGTTGAAGACCAATAACCAATGCTTGGCAAACCAGTAGAGGAAACGGTCGCCAGCGGTGACGCCGCGTGGTTCCACCTTGCGCCCTTGCGCTTTGCCCTGAGCAGCGGCCTTGAGCGCCACGAGGAGGTTGGTGCTGTCCAGATGATCGCCCTCTAAGGTGTAAGGCCCGATTTTGAGCACCGGCGTCCGCCCGGCCAATTTCTGAGCCAGGCCGGCGTTTTGGGTGATGTCCACTTCCACCAGCCGATGTGGCACGCGAGATTGCAGCGCCGCGAGGCGGGCGCGCAAGGAGTCCACTTCGGCATCATCGGGATGGGTGTACAACAGGACGGTGATCATGGCGTGACGCCGATGCTTTTCAGTCCTGCTTCCAGTTGCGCCTGGTTTAGCATGCCGACATGCATGTGCCGGATGACGCCCTGGGCATCGATGAAGAAAGTGGTTGGAAAGCCCTGGATGCGGTAGGTGCCGACGATGCGTTGACCGGGGTCGAGCACCACGGTGAAATCGAAGCCTTGCTGTTTGATGAAGGCTTGCACGCGCTCAGCCGGTTCGGCGTCGTTGACGGCGACCATCACGTAGTCGTTTTTGTGGGCGTGGTAGTATTGCTGAAGCATGGGCATTTCGGCGCGGCAGGGCGGGCACCATGTGGCCCAAAAATTGAGCACCACCGGTTTACCTCGGGTGGTTTTCAGATGGAACGATCGGCCGTCCAGCGTCTGAGCGGTGAAATCGGGAGCGTATGCCCCCACCACGGGGGCGGTTTTTTCGTTGCCCCTCTTGTTGCCTTTGAGCGCCATCCCGATGCCCAGAACCACGAGGAACAGCCCCCCAATCAGCAATGCGCCGCGCAGCAAGGTGGCTTCGGGGGAAGATTGAGAACGTTTGGTCGGTTTGCGATATTTTTGACGAGCCATGATCACAGTCCTAAGTCGAAGAAGTTGCCCAGCCGGGCGATGTAGGAGAAGGTACCGAACATCAACATCAAGCCGACGATGATGAGCACCACGCCCATCGTGATTTCCACGATGCGGCTCAGGCGGCTGTACTTTTGCAGGATGGTGGTGACCCACTCGATGCTGAGGGCAGCGAGAAGGAAGGGTACGGCCAGCCCGGCGGAGTAGGCGGTGAGCAAAATCCCCCCTTGGGCGATGGAGCCGCCGTTTAGCGCGATGGTGAGGATGGCACCCAGCACCGGCCCCACGCACGGGCTCCATCCTGCCGAGAAGAACACGCCCATCAGCGCCGACGAGAGCAGCCCTTTGCCGTCGATGTCGGCGTCCGGGCGGACGTCGTATTCCAGCAAGGGGATGCGGAACAGGCCGGTCATATGGATACCGAACACCACCACCAGCGCGCCGCCGATAACGGCCAGCCACTTGCGGATGCTGTACAGCAGGCCGCCCAATGCCGACGTCGCCAGGCCGAGGGAGATGAAGACCACGCTGAAGCCCAGTACGAAAGCCAGACCGTGCAGCAGGGCTTTGCTTTTTTGCGTGCTGCCGCCTTCGGCTAAAGCGCGCCCGCTGAGGTAACTGATGTAAGCCGGGACGAGCGGCAAGACGCAAGGGGAGAGGAACGACGCCAGCCCGGCACCAAAAGCCAGGCCGATGGTGACATTCATGCCTGCCTCCACATTAGAGATCCTGCACCTGCCGCGTGGGCAGGCGATGGTGAATTTTACCAAAGTTTTTGGGGATTCGTCCCGGTCGCGTTGCAGAAATAGCGCAAAGGGATGCCTTGGTGAGTTGTAGAAAGGCGCTATCGTGTCGTACAGTCTCTTCTCGCTCTCGGCGGTTTGTCCTTCATCGGCATTCACGACAACTTCTGCTTTTTCACCGTAAGAGAGAACTTTCTGGCAATGTCAACGTTTCGCCGCTCCTTCTCAGCCGATCTTTGCGCTTTTCAGTCATAATATACAGCGGGCGTGAAATTCCCCTTGCTTTGCCAAGATATCCACCCCCTCAGCAGCCCATCTTGCGGTATACTCTCCAAGGTATTTTCCGAACGGCGATTTCGTTTACCCAAAGCCACCGTTTCGCCGAGACCGCCCCTAAAGAGAATTTGCACCCCCTCGGAGGTTGTGATGAAATTGCATCAACCCCATGCCGAAATTTATGTTCCCGATCGCGCTCCTTTGCCTCACGCTTTGGCACGCACGACCCATTTGTGTTTTTCTGCTCATCAGGATGACATTGAGATCATGGCCGCCCATGCCGTGCTGGCATGCTTTCGGCAACCCGACCAGTGGTTTACCGGTGTTGTGGTGACCGATGGCCGCGGCTCGCCGCGCAGTGGGTTGTATGCCCACTACACCGACGAGCAGATGCGGGAAGTGCGGTTTCAAGAGCAGCGCAAGGCGGCTTTTGTGGGCGAGTATGCCGCTCAAGTGATGCTGGATTATCCCAGCGGCGTGGTCAAAGATGGCGCGATCGAAGCGCCGGTCGAGGACATGCTGGCTGTGCTGGAGGCCACGCGCCCGCGGCTGGTTTACACCCACAATCTGGCCGATAAGCACGACACGCACGTTGCCGTGGCGCTGCGGGTGATCGAGGCCATCCGCCGGATGCCGCCCGCAGAGCGCCCCGAGCATGTGTACGGCTGCGAGGTGTGGCGTGATCTGGATTGGATGTGCGACACGGACAAAGTGGTGTTCGATCTCTCGGAGCGGGAAAACCTGCAGGCGGCTTTATTGGGTGTGTTCGACTCGCAGATCACTGGTGGTAAGCGCTACGACTTGGCGGCGTTAGGGCGTCGCCGGGTGAATGCCACCTTTTTTGCTTCCCACGCGGTGGACGAAGCCAGTGCGGCCTCGTTTGCCATGGATTTGACGCCGCTCATCCGCGACGAGGCGCTGGATCCGCTGGCTTATGTGCAGAGTTTCATCGAGCGTTTCCAGCAGGATGTTGCTGACCGTATCCAACGAGCGATATCGTTGCAATCATAATTTAGCATTCTTTCTCGGGAGATTTGTTCCCATGTCCCTGCGTGACGAGATCTTCCAACAGCCCGCTGTGATAGGCCACCTGATGGCGGAGCATGCGGCCATTGCTGCCGCCGCCGAGGCTATCCGTCAGGCAGAGCCACTGTATGCCTTTTTGGCAGCGCGCGGCACTTCCGACAACGCCGGGCGTTATGCCAATTACCTGCTGGGCGCGGTCAATCGCCTGCCGCTGGCGCTGGCGACGCCTTCGTTGTTTACGCTCTACCGCCGCCCACCGCGTTTGCAGCGTGCCCTGGTCATCGGCATTTCCCAATCGGGGCGCTCTCCCGACATCGTGGGCGTGGTGGAAGAAGGCCGTCGGCAGGGCAACCTCACCCTGGCGATCACCAATGCCCCCGATTCCCCTCTGGCCGCTGCTGCCGACCTGGTGGTGGACATCATGGCGGGCGAGGAGCGCAGCGTGGCAGCCACCAAAACCTACACCGCCCAACTGGCGGCCCTTGCCCTGCTCTCGGCGGCCCTGGCGGAGGATACGGCCATGTTGGAGGCGCTCCTTCGGGTGCCTCGTTGGATGGAGGAAGTGCTGGCGTTGGAGGAGGAAATCGCCAAGGCCGCGCAGCGCTATCGTTACATGGAGCAGTGTGTGGTGTTGGGGCGGGGCTACAACTACGCCACGGCGTTTGAGTGGGCGCTAAAACTCAAGGAACTGACCTACGTCGCCGCCGAGCCGTATTCTTCCGCCGATTTTCAACATGGCCCGGTGGCGATGGTCGCGCAGGGGTATCCGGTTTTGGCCGTAGCACCCTCGGGTGCCGTGCTCGAATCCATGCAAACCTTGCTCCGTCACCTTCACGAGGAAAAGCGCGCCGAACTGGTCGTGATTTCCGACGTGCCTGACGTTCTGGCGCTTGCCCAGGTGCCCATCCCCTTGCCCACGGGCATCCCCGAGTGGCTGACGCCCTTGGTGAGCATTGTAGCCGCGCAACTATTCACCTACCACTTGACCCGGGCAAAGGGCTACGACACCGAGCGCCCGCGCGGGCTGCAAAAGGTGACCGAAACGCGCTGAGCGTCGCCCTTTTGGAACGGGGAAGAGGCTCGGCATATTTGCCGAGCCTCTTGTTTGTTGCCTTTGGTGCGCTCAGATTCCCGCGTCTATGTCTTCCTTTGCCTTGGTGAGAAAGGCCGCAACTTCCATCGGCCCCAAATTCTCGCCGGAGCGCAGCCGCACGGCCACCTGCCCGGCTTCCACCTCTTTGTCGCCCACCACCAGCATGTAGGGCACTTTCTGCTTTTGGGCGGTGCGGATTTTGGCGTTCATG
>JALSPT010000190.1 GCA_026985785.1 Anaerolineales bacterium | reverse complement strand
GCAAAGGCGAGGAACAGCCACGACTGGATGTGCAGCGGCAGATGGACGCCGCTGGTCAGCAATTCGGGCAAGTAGAAAGTGCCCGCCTGTAGCCCCAACCACAGCAGCGCCAGCAGCATCAACACCGAGCCGACCATCGTGTAGAGCATGAACTTGATGGCCGAGTAAGTGCGCCGCGGCCCGCCCCAAATGCCGATGATGAAGTACATCGGCACCAGGCTGAACTCCCAGAACACGAAGAAGGTGAACAGGTCCAGCGCCAGGAACACACCCAACATCCCGACTTCCATGATCAGGAAAGCAATGGTGAACTCCTTGACGCGGTCCTCAACCGCCGTCCACGCCGAGAAAATGGAAATCGGCGTGAGCAGCGTGGTGAGGAGCACGAGCAGGATGCTCAACCCATCCACGCCCAGCGCGTAGTGAATCTCGAATGACCCCGTTTTCAGCCAGATTTTGTCGTACACCATTTGGAAACCGGGGTCTTGGGCGTGGAACATCGTCAGCATCCACAGGGAAACGAGGAACGAGACCAACGAGGTCACGACCGCGACCCAGCGGATGGCGTCCTTGCGTTCCCGGGGGATGAGCAGGATGATCGCCACACCCACCAGGGGGAAGAAGGTCATCAAATTGAGCGGATTCATCAAGAAGTCCATCATGCTACCTCGCCTTGGGTTAAGGATTCGTCCATCATTGTCAGCGGTTCAATTTTACCGCCACAAGAGGTAAGTGAAAATGAGTAACACGCCAACGAAAATGCTCAACGCGTAATTACGCACATAACCCGTCTGCCAGCGAGCCACCAACTCGCCCACAAAATCGGTCAGCCAAGCGGCGTCGTTGACGGCGGTGTCGATCACCCACACATCAAACGCCGCGGAGAGGCGGCAGAGGGCCATGTAGGGGTTGATGACCACGGCCCAATACAATTCGTCCACCCACCACTTGGCCTCCATGCCGCGGAAAATCGGACCCAAGAGGGCTTTGAGGGGGTCAGGTGTCTCGGGGGTGGGCAAAGGCCGCCGCCCATAGAGCCACCACGCCAGCAGCAAAGAGACGACCGCGATGGTCGCCGAGGTGCCCGCCACCACCGGATTCAACCCCGCGGCTTCTACTTCGCCCAAGGTGTGCCCCAGCCATGCGGCCAGATAGGGCTGCGGCCAGTTGAGCAAACCGCCCGCCGCCGCGAGGGCTGCCAGGGTGACCAGCACCGAGGTCATCGTCCACGGGCTTTCCTTGGCGTGGCCTGCTGCGTGGCTGCGCGGCTGCCCGAAAAACACCAAGAAGATCTGCCGACCAATGTAAAACGCGGTCAGAAAAGCCGCCGCCACCAACAGCCAGTATACCAGAGGATAGGCCGCTTTGGTCTCGGCAATGATTTCGTCTTTGGAGAAAAAGGCTGCCAGGGGCGGAATGCCCGCCAACGTCAGCCCGGCGATCAAATAAGTCCAAAAAGTGACCGGGATGACCTTTCGCAAGCCGCCCATGTAACGCATATCCTGCGGGTCGAAGCCCTCGGGATCCTCGCCGTGATGGGCATCGTGGCCGCCCTCTTCCGGCAGGGGATGGTGCGCCCGTTCCATCGCGATGATGACCGAGCCGGCAGCCAGGAAGAGCAGCGCCTTGAAAAAGGCGTGGGTGATGAGGTGGAACATCGCCGCCACATACGCCCCCACGCCTGCCGCGGCCACCATGAAACCCAATTGGGAGATGGTGGAATACGCCAGCACTTTCTTGATGTCGTACTGGCCGACGGCAATCGTAGCCGCGAACAAGGCCGTCAAAGCGCCCACCAGGGCAACCGTGTGCTGCGCCGCGGGCACCAGGTCGTACAGCACATGCGAACGGGTGATGAGGTACACCCCGGCGGTCACCATCGTGGCCGCGTGGATGAGCGCCGAAACCGGCGTCGGGCCGGCCATCGCGTCGGGCAGCCAGACATACAGCGGAATTTGCGCCGATTTGCCCGTCACGCCCAGCAGCAACAGCAGGGTAATCACCAACAGCGCCTGTGGATGGCTGTGCGCCACCGCGGGCGCTTCGGCGAAAATCCGGTCGAAGTTCAGCGTACCGAACACGGCAAACATGTAGAACATGGCCGCCATGAAGCCAAAGTCGCCGATGCGGTTGGCAATGAACGCCTTGTTACCCGCCTGCGCATTGGCCACACTGGGGCGCCCGTGGGTGTCGTATTCAAACCAAAAACCGATCAACAGGTACGAGCACAGGCCGACGCCCTCCCATCCCACGAAGAGCATCAGGTAACTATTGCCGCTCACCAAAATCATCATCGCGGCGATGAACAGGTTGAGGAAGACGAAAAAGCGGCTGTAGCGGCCTGGGTCACCCTTATAGCGCACATCGTAGTGCATGTAGCCCACGGCATAGAGGTGGATGAGCGTGCCCACCCCACCGACCACCAGCATCATGGTGACCGAGAGGGTATCCACCCGAAACGCCCAATCCACCTGCACCAGCGTCATCCACGAGGCCACCTGAATGACCGCCCCTTCCGGGTGCGCCCGCAGGGAAAGCCACAGCAGCACCGCCACCACAAAAGCCAAACCGGAGGCCGTGACCGCGACGAGCGCCACCCCTTTTTCACCCCACCGGCGGCCAAAGGCCATGTTGAGCACCAGCCCAATGACGGGGAACAGCACCGCCCAGGGGACAAGGTGAAAAAATGTGCCTGCCTGGTTCGTCACTTCGCTGAGAAACATGGGCTATCCCTTCAACTGGTGCAGCGAATCGATGTCCACCGATTGGCGGGTATGGAAAATGGTGACCAGGATGGCCAACCCCACCGCCACCTCGGCTGCCGCGACGGTCATCACGAAGAACACCGCAATCTGGCCATCCAGTGCGCCAAACGCCGAGGCAAAGGCTACGAACGCCAGGTTGGCGGCATTGAGCATCAACTCCACCGCCATGTAAATCACCAAGGCGTTCCGGCGGGTCAACACCCCCGCCACACCGATGATGAACAACGTTGCTGAAAGAATCAACACATAATTCGTGGAAACCATAAGCGCCTCATCCGCCATTCGCAGTTCGCTACTCGCGCGTCAGCACGACTGCACCCACCGCCGCCACCAGCAACAGCACCGAAGTCACCTCGAACGGCAGCAGATACTGATTGAAAAGCACCTTACCAATGGCCGCCGGGCTGCCTGCCGCCGCCGTGGCGCAGGTCAGTTTCCCCAGCCCACCCACACGGGCGGCAAAAGCGTACACCACCTCGACCAAAAACAACGCCGTCAGCCCAAAAGCCCATGGACGCTGCCACGAGATCGGGCCTTCGCCCTCGGCCAGTTTTTGCGGCCCCAGCACCATGACCGCAAACAGGAACAGCACCATGATCGCGCCGGTGTACACGGTGACCTGCGCCAGCGCCAGGAAAGGCGCGCCCAAGATCAAATACAGCACCGCCAGCACCAGCATCACCAGCACCAGGAACAACACAGCGTACACCGTATTGCGGGAAAACAACATCCCCAACGCCGCGCCGACGGCCACCAACGCCAAACCGAGAAAAATCAGCAGATCGATGCTCATAAACGCCTCACCTCTACGGTCGCTTGACCACCGCCTGGGGAACGGCGGGCAGATCTACCCCACCCGGCGTCCGCTGAGGGGTAGGCTGGCCGCCCGGCGGCACCGGATCGAGCAGCATCTCTTTGGTAAAGATCATCTGCCGCCGGTCGGTAAACGCCAGTTCGTAATCGTGCTCCAGCACGATGGCCTGCGTGGGGCAGGCATCGGCGCAATAGCCGCAGAAAATGCAGCGCGACATGTTGATTTCGTACACCCGCGCGTAGCGCTCGCCGGGGGAATAGCGTTCCTCGTCGGTGTTCTCGGCGGCTTCCACGAAGATAGCCTGCGATGGGCAGGCCGCCGCGCACAGCGCGCAGCCGATGCACCGCTCCAGGCCGTTGTCGTACCGCTTGAGCACATGCCGCCCACGGAAGCGGGGGCGCACCTCGCGCCGTTGCTCCGGATACTGGATGGTGACCGGCTTCTCCAGCATCTGGCTGAAAGTCGTCCAGTAGCCTTTGAAAATCGCCGAAATGTCTTCGAAAACGGACATGGTTGCCTCGTTGGGTCGTTACCTGGTTGCTTCGTTACTTGGTTACCTGGTTGTTTCGTTACCTCGTAACGCCATTCCTCACTTGCAATGCTTCATTCGCAATTCGCCATTCCTCATTCGCCGTACTCTACCCACCCAGCACCACGATGCCGATGGCCGTTAGGAAAACATTGAGCAGCGCCAGCGGGAAGAGCACCTTCCAGCCGAAGGCCATCAGGCGGTCGTAGCGCAGGCGGGGCAGGGTGGCGCGCGTCCAAATGGCAAAGAACACCAACACCAAAATCTTGACGAACATGTACACCGGCCCCAACCAAGGGAAAGCCTCAACGCCGGGACCGTTGTAACCGCCCAGGAAAAGCGCCGCAATCAAGGCGCTCATCACCACCACTTTGATGTACTCACCCATGTAGAAAAGGGCAAAGCGCATCCCGCCGTACTCGGTGTGGTAGCCGCCGGTCAATTCCTGCTCACCTTCCGGCAGGTCGAAGGGCGGGCGGTTGATTTCGGCAAACGCCGTGATTACAAAAATCACAAAAGCCAGAGGCTGGTAAACGATATACCAGATTGATTTTTGCGCTTCCACGATCTTGACCAGGCTCATCGAACCGGCCAGCAAAATCGGGCCGACCAGCGCCAGCCCCATCGCCAGTTCGTAACTGATCATCTGCGCCGCCGAGCGCAAGCCGCCCAGCAAAGAATACTTGTTGTTCGACGACCAGCCCGCCAACACGATGCCGTACACCGCGAGCGAACCCACGGCCATGATGTACAGCGTGGCAACATCCACATCGGCCAGATAGAGATGCACTGTGCGCCCGAAGAACGGCACTTCCCCACCCCACGGCACCACTGCGCCCAACATAAAAGCGGGAACCGCCACCAGAATCGGCGCCAAGGTGAACAACACCCGGTCGGCCTTGGCAGGGATGAATTCCTCTTTGAAAATCAACTTCACCCCATCGGCCACCGGCTGCAGCAAGCCCCAGGGGCCGGCGCGATTCGGCCCAATGCGCGCCTGAATGCGGGCGATCGCGCGCCGCTCGTAATAGGTGGCATAGGCAAAGCCCGTGAGCAAAATCACGATGAGGATGACGGCCTTGAGGGCCCATACGCCAAACATGGATGCAGTCATGGGCAAATCCTAATTCGCAACTCGCAATTCACAACGCGTCACGGCGGCCAGCGGTACGCCCAGCGAGCGCGGCACCAACACCACACCCTCGGGCGTCTGCGGGTTCAAGCGCACGGTGACGGGGAACACGCCAGCCGCGAGGTGCAACGCGGCCCGGGCGTCGGCCTGCAGCCCCAGCCCGGCAGCCGTTTGCGGATGCAGCACCACGAAAGCCGCCTGGGGCAGCCGCGGCTGCAACGTCGCCGAGCGCCCCACCAGCGCGCCGCGGTCGTACAGGCGGGTCACCGGCACGGCCAGCAAGTCGGCCTCCACCCGCGGCGGGGAGGGCAGCACCTCAGGGGCGGCGGGCGCTTCGTCCGTAGCCGCCACCGGCAACGGCACACCCAGTCCCTGGCTGTTTTCGTAAGCCGTTCCGCCGTAATACAAATCGTCGCGGCGGATGAGCGGATATTGCTCATGCACCTCGGCCAGTTTCTCATAGGTCACGCTGGCGTAAGCCGGCACGGCCTCGGCAATCTGGCGCATGATGGCCGCCGCCGAGCCACCCTCCAGCGTCAGGCCGATATGTTTGCCCAGGCGGTCAGCGATGGCATAATCGGCCAACAAGCCCTGCGGCGCGGGTACGGCGGGGTAGAAACGCTGCACCCGACGCTCGCCGTTGGTATAGGTGCCGGTGCGCTCAGTGTAAGCCAACACCGGCAGCACGACGTCGGCGCGGCGGGCAGTTTCGGTGAGGAAAAGTTCCTGTACCACCACGAAACCGGCCTGCTCCAGGGCGACGGCCAGCGCGGGATCGTCGCCCGCGGGGTCGGCACCGGCGATCAGCACACCTTTGGCCGCCGCGAGCGCCGCGGCCAGGTCGTCCTGGGGACGGAAGCCCATATCCCACGCGCCCTGGTCATTAGCGCGCGGCCACACGCCGATCATCCCGCTGCCGGGCTGCCCTGCGTGCCCGGTTTCCACCAGCAGGCGGGCAATCGCCGACGCCAGCGCCCGCGACGCCGCCAGCCCGACGCCTTCCTGGCCGTAGAACACCACCAGCCGCT
>JALSPT010000189.1 GCA_026985785.1 Anaerolineales bacterium | reverse complement strand
CACGCCCGACCTGGGCGGCCTCCCATGCCAGCCAGAGCAGGCCGCTGTAGGCAATGGCCCGCGGGTCGGCCAGGAAAACGAGCGCCAGCACCACGCCGGGGCGCAGTAGCCGCCCTTGACGGCGCGCGGCCACCAAAAGCCAAGGCAACCACGCGGTGGCGTACACCAGCGAGAGATGCCCTGCGCCCCAATGCGCCCAAACCTTGCTGAAGCCCAGCCAGGCGATGCTGCCGATGAGAGAGGCCGTTTCGCCGCGTCCCTCCAGCCGCAAGAAGGCATACATTCCCCAGGCGCTGAAAAGCCAGTGCAGGGCGACGACCAGCGTCAGCCCCCACGGGAGCGGCAGCGCCACGCCCAGCCAGGCCGGGGGATACCAAAGTTCGGCCAACGGGTTGGCGTAGAAGGGGTAGCCGCTGTAGTAAGTCGGCGACCAGAGAGGAAAGGTGTGCCAATGCAGCAGCGCCCGGCGGAGGTAAAGGATTTGGGGCAGATGAGCAATGCCGAGGTCCGAAAATGCCCCTACGGAGGGGAAAGGATAGCCGCCTGCCTTGGGAAGCAGCAATGCTCCCAGCCACAGCGCCCACACCGCCCACACACGGCGCGGTGGGCGGGGAATGGGCACGGCGCGACGAGAATGGTCAGGGCACACGGTAGATCACCACCTCTCCAAAGCGAGCAACCACACTCTCCGGGGGAAGATAGATGGGCAGCCCGCCCAAAGCACGCTCGCGCGGCCCCAAGAAGATATAATCCACCCCCTCGCGATGGAGAAAATTCCACGCCTGCTGACCGTGAAAGCAACGGCGGAAGAAATCGCCGGTCAGTTCACGATAACGAGGGGCTTCGACCGTTTCCATCGGATGGCCGTAAAGCACACGGCGGCCTGTGAAAGCGGGGATGAGCAAGCCGGTTTGCGGCGCAGCCAGGACGATGCTCTCGGGCGGCGTGTGTTCTCGCAGCCAGGTCATGGCCTGGGCTTCGTCGGTGGTGAGGTAAATCAGCCCCTCGTGGGTGGCCGCCATGTGCAAGGGGTACCCAATGCCCATCAGGAGCGCGGAAGGGAGCGCAAGGCTCACCATAACCAGCCTCAAGGTGCGTCGATGACGCAAAGAGAGCATCGCCAGACCGACCAGCGGAATATAGACGCCTATCAGAAAACGATTTTGCAAGGCGAGAGGCAAAAGCGCTATACCCACGGAAAGCGCTGCCCAAATGCCAAGGAGGCGAACACGTTCGTCGCCGGCATGTTTCCACAGACCCAAGGGGGCAATCGCCAACCAAGGAAGCAAGCCGCTGATCAAATGCCAAACAGAAGGCAAGGGAGTTTGGTTTTGGGCCGCCCATCCTGCCAATACAGGATCATGATGAAGGCTCCAATAAGCATACGCGGTGTAAGGGAGCCCCCCCAGGGCTACCCACAGTCCACGGGTTAGCGGATGGCGCACGGCAGGGGAAAAGCGGCGGATATCCCACCAAGCGGTAGAAGCAGGCATAGTCGTCGTGTAAGCCCAGGCAAACTGCACCGCCAAAATCAATCCGCTCAGCAAGATACCAAACGGCGACAGCAATGCCAACATCAAGGCTGCCACACCGTGCAGCCAGGTACCCTCCATAGGGGTAAGCAACCAAAGCATTAGCGCCAATGCCCAGGGAAAGTGTGCATTGGTCAAGATGGTAAGGAAAGGGTAGGCTTCGGTAACGCCAAAGTCTATAGGAAGGGAAGACGTACGGAGTGCCCACGGGAGAACGAGCCACCCCATCCCCAGCCCAAACAGCGCAACCAACCACGCAAAGCGGCGGACGTCAGGCCGGGAGGGGAAGACGGCAGCAAAGAACCGCCCCAAAGCCCAGGCCAACACTAAAGCGCCCAAGACGCGGGCAAGATGATAGGTGAACAACAGCGAAAGCCCCGTCCAGCGCGCCAGGTGTCCTAAGGCTAAATGAAAAAGGTAGAGGTAGGCTCCACGGCCAGGATGTGCCGTATAAGGAAGCGTGAAACGCCAGGCGCCCATCCACCCTTCGCGCATTTTGGCCAGGTAAGTGTAGCCATCACGAGGATTGTAGAGCAGGCCACTGAAAACCCATCCCTCCCCGGCCAGCCACCAGGCCAACAGGTAGGGCGCGACGGCGACGAACACCACGGCCAGCGCGACGCCCAGATGCCAGCGCCGGTCTTCAGATGCCATCCTCTGCCTCCTCCAGTCGATAGGCTGATGGCACGGCGTGTTGCAGCGCGGGGAATTCACGGCGGTAATGGTCTGCGGCCTGCAGGTCGATGGTGGCGATGAGCAAGGTTTCCTGTGCGCCTGCCAGGGCAACCACCTCGCCGCGCGGCGAGAGCACGGCGCTCTGCCCGCCGAAAACGGTGCGCTCCTGCGCCCCCACGCGGTTGGCGGCGGCCACAAAGGCCTGGTTTTCGATGGCGCGGGCGCGCAGCAGGGCTTCCCAGTGGGCGATACGACTTTGCGGCCACTGAGCAACGAGCAACAACACCCGCGCCCCCGCAAACGCCTGCAAGCGGAAAATCTCGGGGAAACGCAGGTCGTAGCACACGGCAAGCCCTACCTTTCCCCACGGCGTGTCGGCCACGCACACGCGCTCGCCAGCCCGCAGCCGCCCTTCCCCCATGGGCAGGAAACGGTGAATTTTGCGATAAGCGCCCCACAGTTGCCCCTGGGGGCCGTAGAGAGCGAAGGTGTTGTAAATGCCCTCCGGGGCACGCTCCAGATGCGAGCCGCCCACGGCCAGGCGGTAGGATTTTGCCAGCGCAGCCATGTGGGCAAAAACGCCTTCCCCGAGGGGATGCGCCCAGGCAGCAAAATGGGCTGGTGCATAGCCGTAAGCCCACAGTTCGGGGAGCAACAACAGCGCCGCGCCGCGGCGGGCGGCCTGGGCGGCGGCTGCGGTGGCCTGGCGCAAATTAGCGCCCCAATCGCCCACGATGACATCCATCTGGGCGAGAGCAAGCGTCAGGGTATGTTCCATGGGCTCAAATGAAGACGTTGGCAGGAGGCGAGGCCAGCGCACGCGCAATCTGGGCGGCCACGGCGGCGTTGTTCTTCAACAGCGCCAGATTGGCCTCCAGGCTGGCATGGCCGGTCAATTCACTGACCCGGCTGAGCAGAAACGGCGTGCTGGCCTGACCGCGGATTCCCCGTTGCTCGGCTTCTTGCAGCGCCTGTTGGATGGCGGCTTCCACCTCGTCGTAGGGCATGGCCGCCGAGGAAGGAGGCGGCACCACCACGAGCACCGCGCTTTCCATCCCCAAGGCCCAATGCGCTTTGGCAATGTCCGCAACTTCGGCAGCGCTGTGAGCATGATGCGGGGTCTTCAGGCCGCTTTCTCGCGAATAAAAGGCCGGGAATTCTTCGGTTTGGTAACCCACCACCGGCACGCTGAACGTTTCCAGCATTTCCAACGTGGCCGGTAGGTCGAGGATGGCCTTCGCCCCGGCACAAACGACGATCACCGGGTGCCACGCCAGGGCTGGCAAATCGGCGGAGACGTCATAAGGCGGCCAGCGGTGCACGCCACCGATGCCACCGGTAGCGAAAACACGGATGCCCGCCCGATGGGCTGCCAGCAAGGTGCCGGCCACCGTGGTGCCGCCGGTTGCTTTTTGGGCAATCGCGGGACCGAAATCGCGGGCGCTGATCTTTCGCGGCGACGAGGCATTGGCCAACGCCTGGAGTTCAGCGTCGTTCAACCCAACGATCACCTTGCCGTTGAGGACGCCAACGGTTGCCGGGGTGGCGCCGCCGTTTTGGATGGTGGTTTCCATATCATGCGCCAGCGAGAGGTTGTCGGGGCGGGGCAGGCCGTGGGTGATCACGGTGGATTCCAGCGCGACCACCGGCATATGTAAGGAAAGGGCCCGTGCGACGTGCGGGGCGACACGAAAGTGAGGAGGAGGTTGTAGGCGGTGCATAGTTCTCCTTTTAGACAACCAGTTGATCGTAAATGCGTTCCAGGGAGAGATCGGCAGGGACGTTGCCCTCGGCGTTGAGGGCCAGGGCAGCAGCAGAGATGCCCAGTTGGATGGCATCGTCTACGGGAAGGCCATGGAGCAGGCCATAGACCAGTGCGGCAGTCAGGGCATCCCCCGCACCGGTAGGATCGATGATCTCGGTGCGCAACGCGGGAAGATGGCCGTTCGCGTCGGCAGTGGCATACCACAGCCCGAATTCGGCCAGGGTGACGACCACCAGCCCCACCCCGTGCGCCACCAGCGCCTTGGCAGCGCTGGCAATCTGTTCAAGATGGGAGGGATCGAGGGGGCGTCCTATCAGGGCTGCAGCTTCCTGGTGATTGGGGGTAATCAGCGCGAGGCGAGGCAGGTAACGCTGTAGGCGGGCAGCCAATTGAGGGGAAGTAGGGTCAGCAGCGATGGGAAGATGGGCTTTGCGGGCCAACGCGAAGGCAGTGCGCAAGGTAGCCTTGGGCAGATTGGCATCGAGCACCAGCGCGGCGGCTTGGTCGAACAGCTCGGCATGGGCATGGAGATGCGCCGATGTCAAGGCGGCGCTGATGCGCATGTCGTGCAAGCCGTAGTACAGGCCGCCTTCGGGGCGAAGCACGCCGACGTAGCGCCCGGTGGGATAGTCTTCGGAGCGCAGCACGGCCTGCGTATCCACACCCACGGCCTGGAGTTCGGCCAGCAGGCGCTCGCCCACAGCATCGGCTCCTACCGCGGAGATGAGCGCCACCGGTTGCCCCAGCCGCGCCAGGTTCTCAGCAATGTTTCGGGCCACGCCACCGCTGGCCGTGCGCATGTGGGCCGGCACAGCAACGCCTTCTTCCAACGGCGTTTGCGGATAGGCAATGGTATCGACCGCCGTGCTCCCCAGCACCAGCACGGGGGCGTCGGGACGGGGACTTTCCCAAGACTGCATGTTTCCTCCTCCTTCAGCCACACCTCAGCCGAGGGTGAACCGAGCCTGCACCGGGCGAGAGGTTTCGCAGGTGCCCTTTTTTCACTCCTCCCAGACCACCTCAAGAGACATTGTCAGCCCGATCGACGTCATGGGGCACCAGACCGCGCAGGTAGCGGCCCGCGCGCCGCCAACTGGCAGGGGCATGGCTCATTCCACCGTAGCGCGTAAGGGCAGCAAATTCCAGCCGTTCAAGGATGTATTTCAGCAACGCGTACTGGCGCTGCCGCGTGCTCTCTCCCTGCGTGTTCTGGAACCAGGCCAGCAGTTCCCGCACGTATTCCACAAAGGCCGAAGTGCGGCGCTGGTGTTCCAGCTGTTGCAAGACCACAGGGGAAGAGCGCAAGACGTTGGCAATGCTCAATCGCCAGGCATCCAGATGCTGGTCGATCACTTTGGCTACGGGGGTATGCCAGGCACCCAGGCCGATCCATTCAAGCCCCACGCCTTTGAGGCGGGCGTTTCGGCCTTGTTCGCTGTTGAGAAAGGCCTGAAACCGCTCCGCGATTTTAGGGCGGGGGACAAAAGCAGGGGCAGCCGGGTGCGGTGGAGGAGAAAGAGCGGGGCCAACGCCGTTTTGCGGAGGTTGAAGGTCTTGGGCAATCTGGCGATACGTGGCTTCCAGGGTATCCCAGTCGCTGGGGCTGACACTGGCAAGGAATTCGACCACCGTCTGGCTGCGAATAAAGGTACTGAGGGTGGAGCGGGCTGCGCTGCGCATGGTGTTGGTGAGCAACCGGCTGCTGGCCAGGGCTTCCCAGCGATCGGTGAGCGGTGAGGCCATTTCGCTGTACACAAGGCGGCGGAGGGCGCTTTCCGAAAACGGGTAGGGATTGTCTGGCGTGGGGGGACGGCGGCCGCGGTAGAGGCTGAAGAGAAGTTCGACATCTTGCACTTCGATGGGGATGCCGTCGCGGCTACGCGTATGGATAGTGACGCTCATTTTGTGTTCCTGCAGGCTGACCACGCGGCGGAGGCGCTCGAAACCTCGCATCAGATAGAGCCTTTTGCGCGTCGGGGGCACCACCTGGCCGGTGCCATCTGGCCGCTCGAAGAAAGCCGCGCTATCTGCACTGATGAACACGTACCCCGGCCCCCCTACCAACAAGAGCGGCGAGCGCCGGTCTTTGACTTCGCCGCCGATGATGGCCAACGTATGCGGGCATCCCAACGGTTTGCCCCGGAGGAAATCTATGAAATGCCGCCACAAAGGAACCCGCACCCCGTACTGTCGGCTCCGTCCCCATCGGAGGCATTCTTCTTCCGTCGGGCACACCAAAGGACGCAACTTCCACAACAGGCGGCACCCCCAGGTTTTCTTTTCCTTCACCCGTCCGTATCCATCCGCAAAAGCTGCCCGCAGAAGGAACTCATTGGCAACTTCGAGGCCTTCCTCTCGATCGCGCAAGGCGTCGCTCACTTCGTAAATGTCTTCCACATAGCGCGTGGCGACGTATTTGGCCAAAAAGTATGGCAGGATGGCCAGTAGCCAGACGCGCATGCTTTCGGGAAGCAGGAACACCATTGCCAGTTTGAGCACGTAACGCGGCAGCGCCAGGAACGCCACGCCAATGAGCCTGGCAAGCGTGGAGCCCTGTACCTTACCCCATACTATCAAGATACCGGTATTGGAAACGATGCCCCAATGGTCGAACAAAATCCAGCCCACGATGCCGAACACCATCAGGTCGCGCACCACCCCCCGCCGCAGTCCCCAGGTTTTGTCCACCGTCAACACCCGCTCCAGGGCGCGCAGAAGGGGACGACTCACGAAAGACAGCAGCCATCCCCATACCGCTTGGAGATCTTTGAGGAACTGACGGAGGGCGGTGATCATACCTGCTCCTCCGACGGTTGTTGCTCATGGGCAAAATCGTGCGCCCAGGCCCACAGCATTTTCAGGCTGTTGAATTCGGGTTGTTGCGCCTGATAAAGCAACGGGTCGGTCTGGATAGCATGACTGAGGGCATAGAGCAAACGTTCCAGACATTCTGCCGCCGAGAGGCCATCGCTCGCGGCTTGCTGGCAAACGTCGTCGGCGATAAGACTCCCCCACATTTCGGCAGCAGCGCTTTCGCCCCGTTTTTTTGCCAGCAGGCGTTTTTGCTCCACCACCTCCCGTTCCCTTTCGGCCCGCGCCTTCCAGTTGGCCACCCATCGGGAAATCAGCCCTTCTTCCACAGCAGGCGGCAGGAACACACCGGTAATCAAAAACGTGATCACACGAATGCCACGTGCTTGGAGCAAAGCATATTCCCGACTGGTCAGCCTCTGACCCGTCAAGCGACCATCACGCACCATTTCCGGATAAGTGGGCGATGTCAGACGCTCCTTCACCGCTGCGTTGATGATATCCAGCGCCGATTGCCCATCGCGCACCTCGGAGAACAGGTCGGAAAGTTTGAACAGTTGGAGATATTCTCGCCACAGGTCGGCAGCCAGGCGGGCAGGAAGCCAGTGCCAGGAGAGCAAGCGATCTTCCAGATGGCTGCCGGCGTCTTTTTCAGCCTCGATGGGGCGGTGGGCAATGGCGCGCCAGGCTGAAACCCCATGCCCATTGAAATCGGTGCGGAATTTTTGTTGTTGATAAACGGTTTCGGGGATATCGTCGGGATGCTTGTCGAGGGCAAAAACCACCAGCAGGCGAGCAACCACCTCTGTGCCATCCTGGGTTTTGCCACTGGTTTCCCAACGCCGTTGCTGGCGTTCACGGTAGGCTTCATCTTTCTCGTCGGCCCCCTGGGGGGCAAAAGGGTCTTCGTCCGGGTAAGGCCCTAAGCTTTTGGAGCGTTTGCGCAGGTCAATAGCCGCCCCCTTGGGGATAGTTTCCCCTGCCGCGGTGAAAACCACACCAGGCCCCACAGCACGGGTGAAGTTGGCCTCGTTCTTGAGCACGGCTGCGCTGGCGCTATCGAGCACGATGACCCCCGGCCCCTTTTTGAAGCGCTCGCCCTTGTTTTCGATGACGTGCCCATCCTGCACGAACAGCGCAGGGCCGTGCATCCCTATAGCATAGTACCACAGGCGCAGGAAAATGCCCTTGCGTTCCTTCCAGCCATGCACCGGCAGGGTAAATTGAGCGAAAAAGAAAAGCCAGAAAAACAAGAGGAAACCAAAAAGGGTCCAAAGCCCTAAAAAGGTCAAGAGAGGCCGGTAGGTCAATACGCTCATCACCCAATCTACAAAACCCTGAATGTCTTTGGCCTCGCGAATTTCGGGGAAAATGGCAAAGGGATGATAACGCTGGAGAAGCAGGTAAAAATAAACCCCTACCCCCACGCTAATCGGGAGCAGTTTACGGTGATAAGGTTGTGTGTAGTAGCGCCAGACCTTACGAAGCACCAAGGGCCTCCCTTGTGCATCAGGGACAATACGTCTGCCTCCATTGTATAACAAAACTTGAGATTGCGGTAGGATGCACCATCCTCACACAGGGCTTTTCAGCCAATTTACCGTATTTTGCCGCGCCGAGGTCGATCTCACCCATCCCCCAGCCTCCTGACGGCGGCTTTCCCCCTTCCCTCTTTCGGGAGGGGGTTAGGAGAGAGCCTCGCCTCTGGAGCAATCAAGTGCAAGACTTTTGAAAAGCCCTGCTCCTCACAGAGCGCATCCGTCGTTTCAGCGCCAAGAGGCAAGGGTGCACTCAAATGTTGTAGATAAGGCTATCGTATGGCCAGATCTCTCCCCACCCCCTGGCGGAGGCTGTCCTTCGTGAGGACAGCCTCCGCCTTCCCCCCTCCCCTCCCTT
>JALSPT010000188.1 GCA_026985785.1 Anaerolineales bacterium | reverse complement strand
CCCCCACCCCCCTCCCCTCCCTTGGTAAGGGAGGGGAGGGGGAGGCTCGCCGCTCCGCGGCGAGCAGGGGAGGGGAGAGATCCCTGCCCCTGGCCGACCTGAAGCAGATTGCCCGCGAACGAGGGCTGGTTACCACAGGCTTTCATCTGCCCTACGATGCCCGCTTGCTGGAACGGGCGCGTGCGTTGCGCCGCCACATGACCCCCGCGGAGAGGAAATTGTGGGCTTTTCTGCGCGCACAACCCTATCGTGTGCTCCGTCAACGCCCCATCGACCACTACATTGTGGATTTTTACCTCCCTGCCGCGCGTTTGGTCATTGAAGTAGATGGCGAACAGCATTACACCGAGGAAGGCAAAGCCTACGATGCTGAACGAGATGCTATTCTGGAAGGCTATGGGCTAAAAGTGCTGCGGCTGCCGAACAGCCTGGTTTTGGAGCATTTTGAGGAAGCCAAACGGCAAATTGTTGCCGCGTTGGATCTCACCCCACCCCCCACCCCCCTCCCCTCCCTTGGTAAGGGAGGGGAGGGGGAGGCTCGCCGCTCCGCGGCGAGCGGGGGAGGGGAGAGATCTTCCACGCCCCTCACCCCCCGCCAATACGCCATCGCCCGGCGAATTTTGCGCGAACTGGAAGCCCGCCTGGGTTTTATGGTGGACGTCGGGCTGGAATACCTCACCCTCGACCGCGCGGCCAACACCCTTTCCGGCGGCGAGGCGCAGCGCATCCGCCTGGCCACCCAGATCGGCTCCCGCCTGACCGGCGTGCTCTATGTGCTCGACGAGCCTTCCATCGGCCTGCACCCGCGCGACACCGACCGCCTGCTGCGCACCCTCAAGGGGCTGCGCGACCTCGGCAACACCGTGCTGGTGGTCGAGCACGACCCCGAAACCATCCTTGCCGCCGACTGGGTGGTGGATCTGGGCCCCGGCGCGGGCGAGCACGGCGGCCAAGTGGTGGCCGAGGGCACGCCGGAAGACATCCTTGCCCACCCCGATTCCCTCACCGGCGCATACCTCTCAGGCCGCCTGCAGGTGCCCCTGCCCGAAAAGCGCCGCCCCGGCAGCGGCCATGTCCTCACCATCGTGGGCGCCCGCCAGAACAACCTCAAGAACCTCACCGTGCGCATTCCGTTGGGCAAACTGGTGCTGGTAACCGGCGTCTCGGGTTCCGGCAAATCCTCCCTGGTGGTGGAAACCCTGTACAAAGCCCTCGCCCGTCATCTCAACCGCGCCCGCACCCAGCCCGGCGACCACGACCGCATCGAGGGGCTGGAGCATTTGGACAAGGTCATCGACATCGACCAGTCGCCCATTGGCCGCACCCCGCGCTCCAACCCCGGCACCTACACCGGCCTGTTCGACCACATCCGCCAACTGTTTGCCCAACTGCCGGAAAGCAAAATCCGCGGCTACAAGCCGGGGCGCTTTTCCTTCAATGTCAAGGGCGGACGCTGCGAAGCCTGCCAGGGGCAGGGGCAACTGCGCATCGAAATGCAGTTCCTGCCCGATGTGTATGTGCCCTGCGAGGTGTGCCACGGGGCGCGCTTCAACCGCGAGACCCTGCAGGTGCGCTTCAAGGGCTACAACATCGCCGACGTGCTGGATATGACCGTCGAGCAGGCGATGGAGGTGTTCGCTGCTTTCCCCGCGATGATGCGC
This sequence comes from Anaerolineales bacterium, assembly GCA_026985785.1. Taxonomy (GTDB): domain Bacteria; phylum Chloroflexota; class Anaerolineae; order Anaerolineales; family DRMV01; genus DRMV01. The sequence continues at coordinate 29,328 of JALSPT010000188.1, read as the reverse complement.
AAACTGCAAACCTTGGCCGACGTCGGCCTGGGCTACATCCGCATTGGGCAACCGGCGCCCACCCTTTCCGGCGGCGAAGCCCAGCGGGTGAAACTGGCGCGGGAACTCTCCAGGCGCCCCACGGGGCGCACGCTCTACGTCCTGGACGAGCCGACGGTCGGCCTGCACGCCGCCGATGTGCACAAACTCATTGAGGTGCTGCACCGCTTAGTGGACGCGGGCAACACGGTGGTGGTCATCGAGCACAACCTGGACCTCATCAAAGTGGCCGACTGGATCATCGACCTGGGGCCAGAAGGCGGCGAGCGCGGCGGTTACATCGTGGCCGAAGGCACGCCGGAGGAGATCTGCCAGGTGGAAGCCTCGTACACCGGGCGCTACCTGCGGGCTTACGTGCGCGCCAATCACAGGGAGGGGAACTGATGCGCCGAATGCTCTGGGTGCTGTTGCTCGTGGCGTTGGCGGCTTGCCGGCCTGCGCCTGCATCTCCGCCTGTTGCTACGGTGGCGTTACCCGATATGCTGACACCCACTGCCGCCACGCCCGCCGCCGAGCCGCTGGCCGTGTTTTTCACGGCGGAGCACCCCGGCCACGGCCTGCGCGGGGGGCTGGATGCCACCGTCGCGGCGTCCATCGACGCCGCCCGCCTGACGGTGGATGCTGCCCTCTACGATCTCAACCTGTGGAGCATTCGCGACGCCCTCATCCGCGCTCATCGCCGCGGGGTGCAGGTGCGCGTGGTGGCCGAATCCGACCATCTGGACGAAAAAGCCTTTGCTGCCCTGCGGCATGCTGGTATCCCTATTGTGGGCGATGGGCGCAAAGCGTTGATGCATGACAAGTTCATCGTCATCGACCGCTACATCGTGTGGACAGGTTCGATGAATTACACGCTCAACGGCGTCTATCGCAACGACAACAACCTGGTACGGCTGGTTTCGCCGCGCATCGCCGCCGACTACACCGCCGAGTTCGAGGAAATGTTCCGCGACCATCGCTTCGGCGCGGACTCTCCGGCCAACACGCCTTACCCGCAGGTCAGTCTCGATGGGATCCCGGTGGAAGTGTATTTTGCGCCGGAGGATCACCCGCTCATGCACCTCTTGCCCATCGTGCGGAATGCGCGCCAGAGCATTGCTTTCATGGCTTTCAATTTGACCGACGATGACCTGGCGCGTTTGTTGTTGACCAAGCAGCGCCAGGGGGTGAAGGTCGCTGGCGTGTGCGACGCGCAACAGGCGCGCACCAGTAGAGGGAACGATTGTCGGTACCTTTTTCACAACGGGGTGGATGTGCGGCTGGACGGCAATCCTTATGCCATGCACCACAAGGTTTTCGTCGTGGATGGCGAGACGGTGATCTTCGGCTCGTATAACTTTACCCACAGCGCCGAAACGCGCAACGACGAAAACCTGCTCATCGTGCATGATCCGTTGCTGGCCGCCCGGTTTCTGCAGGAGTTCCGGCGGGTGTATCGGCAGGCAAGCGAGTATAATCCTTAGCGGGAGGCTGCCATGCCGTTGGATTACCACACCGTCTATCGCCAGATCAACCGCTTTGCCGAAGGTGCAAAGGCGTTTTACGAAAGGCAGGCTGCCGACGCGGCGGCAGTGCGCGAAACCCTGTTGGCGTGGGCGGAAAAAGGCGGGGCGCTGACCGAGCGGGTGATGGAAGCCGTCCGCCTGGAGCCCCACTGGCGCTCGGCGATGCCGGGAGACGAACCGCTCGCCGCCGCGGTGCCGCCGCCTGGCGATGCCGCCGCGCGGGTGAGCGCCGCGCTGGTGTTGGCTGCCGACGGCTCCCAAATCGAACCCGACCCCCACGCCGGGCTATACTATGCGCTGGTCAACGTCGGTATGGTGATGATGGCCCACGACCTGACCCCGCGCACCCACATCACGTCGGAACTGTGGTCGCCTGCCGATTTGGCCAATCAGCGCCTTCAGGTAGGATTGCAGCGCGACCTGCGCGAGCGCCAGGCGCTGGCCGAGGCCGCCGAGGTGCTGGCGGGCGAAGCCGCTCCGTCTCCTGACCGGGAGGCGTTTTTTGCCGACGCGCCGACCGATCGCGCCATCGTGGCGCTGACCGACGGCCCGTTGGAACTGTGGGGTGCCAAAGACGACCCCACAGGCGCTTTTCGGGCGGCTCTGGCCGCTTACCTCCGCCATTTGCGGACCCTGGCGCGGCTCGACACCCTGAGCGCGGGCTATGTGGACAACCCGCGCGCCAACCTGGTCGTCCACATGCTGGCGCTGGCGGCGCTGGAGGATGTGCCGAGGGCGGAAGACCTGCGCGCCATCCACCACGGCGAATTTGCTTTCCAGGGCGTCACCGACCGGATGCTGTTTTCGGCTTTGCTGGCTCCAGGCGAGCGCTCGGCGGTCTTTGGCCTGGTTTCCCAATCCCGCGAGGATTACAGCGAGGCGCTGGCATTGCACTTTTTCTACCTCAACACTTCGCCCGACCCCCAGGCCCCCAACATCGCGCGGGTGGAAATTCCGGCCTGGGTGGCGCAGGATGCCGAGGCGGTGGCCACGCTGCACGCGGTGCTGCTGTGGCAAAGTCGCCGCGTGCCGCACACAGCCTACCCTTATGTGCTCCACCGCGCCCACGAAGTGGCCGTGGTGCGGCGGGAAGACCGCCAGGCCGTGGAAACCTGGCTGCGGCAGGCACTTCTCGACCACGGCATTCAGCCGCCTTTGCCTTCGGCCAAGCAGCGCCTCAAGAATATGCGCCGTTCCCCCTGACGAGAGGTCATCATGGAGAAAAAGCAAGCCTTTATCGGACGCGTGCTTCAGGCCACGGCCACCGGTTTCTTGGTGGGCTGCCGGGTGCCGCAGTTGCAGGCCAGTGGGCTGGCCTTTGGCGCTTTGGTGTGGGTAGCCTCCGCACCGGCGGAAAACGCCCCTGAAATCTTCGGCATCATTTCCGAAATCCGTCTGCCCGGCGACGACCTGGTCAAACAACTGACCATTGCCCCCGACCTCCCCGACAGCATCCATGCCGACCAGCACCAGCGCAACCTGCCGGTGGAGATTGGGGTGCTTTCGTTGGGTTACCGGGCTGCCGATGGGCGCATCGTGCATTTGCTGCCGCCCCGTCCGCCCCTCACGCTGGCCAATCTCTACCTCTGCACGCCGGAGGAAGTGCGTGCCTTCACCACCGCCGGGCGGCTGGGCTATTTCCGCCACATTTTGCGGGCGCAGGACGTCCCCGCCGATGAATTGCTGGCCGTGCATATCCGCCAAGCGCAGCAGGCGCACCAGCAAGGCGGTGACCCCGACTGGGTGCGCCGCGCCACCCGCCACCTCATCACCTTGCTGCGCGACGACTACGACCGCCTCACCAGCACGCTCGACGCGCTGGGCGAGGTGGTGGCCTGAGCATGCCTATGCCGAGGGCGGTTTACACCTTTCCCCGCGGTTTTCTCTGGGGCACGGCCACCGCGGCGCACCAGGTGGAAGGGGGCAACGCCAACAACACTTGGGCGGCCTGGGAGCAGCAGCCGGGGAAAATTGCCAACGGCGATACTGCCGGACGCGCTTGTGAATGGTGGCAGGGGCGCTGGCGGGAGGATTTCGACCGCGCTGCCGAAGCGGGGCAAAACGCCCATCGCCTTTCGGTGGAGTGGAGCCGCATCCAGCCAACCCCCGACCGCTGGGACGAAGATGCGCTGGAGCACTACCGCCAGATGGTGCGTGGGCTCATCCAGCGCGGCATGACCCCCATCGTCACGCTGCATCATTTCACCGACCCGCTCTGGCTGGCCGAGCGCGGGGGGTGGGAAAATCCTGAGACCCCCGGCTTGTTTGCCGTCTTTGTCGCCAAGGTGGTCGAGGCGTTGCGGGCGTACGTCACCCGTTGGTGCACCATCAACGAGCCCAATGTGTATACGGCGCTGGGCTATGTGGCCGGGGTTTTTCCGCCAGGGAAGCAGGACATTCGCATAGCCATGAAAGTAGCGGAGCGCCTGGCTCAGGGGCACGCTGCGGCTTATGAGGCCATCCATCGGGTGCAACCGGAGGCGCAGGTTGGCCTGACGGTGTATTACCGTCCCATGCGCCCGGCGCGCCCGTGGTTTTTGCCCGACCGCGTGCTGGCGAGGGTGGAAGGGCGCTGGTTCAACGATTACTTTGCGGTGGCAGCCGCCTCTGGCCGCCGCTTGCTGCCGGTGGGCAGCCGCCGCGACCGCCGCCTGGGCCCCGCGTTGGATTGGTTCGGCTTGAATTACTACACCACCGAGTTGGTGGCCTTCGCGTTTCGGCGGCCCGATTTTGCCCGCCGTTTCCCTCCCAAAGGCGCGCCCCTGAGCGAGCATGGCGAACTGGCGTTGACGCCGGAAGGGCTTTTCGCGGGCATCCGTTGGGCCCAGCGTTTTGGCGTGCCGATTTTGGTCACCGAAAACGGCGTGGAAGACAGCACCGACGCCTTGCGTCCCCGTTATCTGGTCGAGCACATTCATCAGGTGTGGCGGGCGGTGAATTTCAACTGGCGGGTGCAGGGCTATTTGCACTGGACCCTGGTGGACAACTTCGAGTGGCAGCGCGGTTGGACATGGCGGTATGGCCTCTGGGCGCTGGATGTGGCAACCCAGCGGCGCATCAAGCGCCCCAGCGCCGACCTGTATGCTGCCATCTGCCGCAGCAATGCGCTGGATACGGAAACGGTAGCCCGCTACGCGCCGGCTGCTTTGGATGCCCTGTTGCCCGGCGTGGCGGCGGTGTAGGTTTGGGAATGGTTTTGGGGCTTTTGCAGACGGCATGGCACAAACGGTAGCGATAGGGTGAGCAGGAGTTGGGGGTCACGCCCGCACGAAGGCCACGCCTACCAATCCTTCTCCGGCATGCACCGAGAGGCCGGGGGTAAGGGGAGCGTAAATCACCTCAGGGGGACAGGAGGACGCAGCACACAACCGCGTGTAGAGCCTCTTGGCATCCTCTTCGGCGTTGACGTGCAACATGGCAAGGCGCTCGAAGCCTTGGGGCGCGTGTTGGGCTGCCAGGGCGAGCACCCGCTGCCATGCTTTTTTCTGGGTGCGCACTTTTTCCAGCAAATCGAGCTTGCCGTCCCGCAAAGTGAGAATGGGCATGATGCGCAGCACGTGGGCCATGCCTGCAGCCAAATGCCCTACCCGCCCGCTCATGGCGAGGTATTTCAGGGTGGGTAGGGCGGCGAATAGGTGCGTTCGCCTGGCGACCTCCCGCGCGTGAGCGATAGCCTCCGCACTGTTTGCGCCTTGGGCGATGGCGTCGGCGGCTGCCAGCACCATAAACCCTTGCCCCATGGAAAGGCTTTGCGTGTCCACGACGGTAATTGGACGGTCAGCCAGCACTTGGCGCGCGTTGACCGCGGCGGCGTAGGTGCCGCTTATGGCGCTGCTGACCGTAAAACACACCACCTCGTCAGCCCCAGAGACAAAGGCCTGCTCGAAAGCCTGCACGAAATCGCCGGGGGAGGGCGCGGCTGTGGAGGGGATTTTCCCTTCGCTGCGGATGCGTGCAAAAGTTTCGGCGTCATCAATGTCTTCTACGGCTTTCAACACCTCGTCGCCAAAATGCACGCTGATGGGTACTTGACGAATGCCGTAACGGTTGGCGATTTCAGGAGGTAGGCTGGCGTCGGTGTCGGTGATGAGTGCAATGGGCATGGGACTTTCCTCCTCATCCTCAAGGCTATGTAAAAACAACCCTGGAAAGCGGAAAAAGTTTTGGCCTGGCCGAAGGGAGATTATGAGAGGCAATGGGTATTCTGTGCGCGTCCTGGCGCCTCCTCGCTACATGACGACCACCTTGCCGACCTTCGGCGGCTGACGGGGGGGGGCGGCGGCCCCTGGTGCGGTTGTTCCGCCCGTGGGTGCGGGCATTTCCTCCGCCAGTCGCCCTATCTCGACCGCCGCACTGCCTGGCGGCTGGCGTGGCAAGGGCTGTAACCTCCGCCGGTCAACAGAACGCCAGGCCACACCGGAGGGGCAAGGCCCCGCCTTCTCTGGAGGGTCGCAGCGCGCAACGAAAAAAGCCCGCGCGCGGGCCGGTTTGCTTTTGGGAGTGCGGCACCTGGGTGCCGCTTTCCAAAGCGGCGACTTGTCGTCGCACTCCAAAAAATTTGCGTAAAGAAAAAAGCCCGCGCGCGGGGCGCGGGCTGGTTTGTGAGGGCAAAAGACAACCTCAGGCGCGATGCTTCAGCGCCGCCTGCGCCGCGGCCAGGCGAGCAATCGGCACGCGGAAGGGCGAGCAACTCACATAGTTCTGGCCGATGAGGTGGCAGAACTCGATGGTCGCCGGGTCGCCGCCGTGCTCGCCGCAGATGCCCACTTCCAGTTCGGGGCGGGTGCTGCGGCCTTCTTCCACCGCCATCTTCATCAGCCGCCCCACGCCATCCTTGTCGATGGTCTGGAACGGGTTGGCGGGCAGGATGCCCTGCTCGACATACAGCGCCAGGAAGTTGCGCTCGGCGTCGTCGCGGCTGTAGCCGAAGGTCATCTGCGTCAGGTCGTTGGTGCCGAAGGAGAAGAACTGCGCCACCTCGGCGATTTCTTTGGCGGTCAGCGCGGCGCGCGGGATTTCGATCATCGTGCCGAACTTGTAGTCCACTTCCACGCCCTTCTCGGCCATCACCTGTTTGGCGATTTCCTCCAGACGCGGCTGGATGCGCTTCAACTCGTTGACGTGGCTGGTGAGCGGAATCATCACTTCGACCTTGGGCGTGCCGCCAGCGGCCTTGCGGTTGCAGGCCGCCTCGAAGATCGCCCGCACCTGCATTTCGACGATTTCGGGCATCACCACGCTCAGACGCACGCCGCGCAAGCCCATCATCGGGTTGCTTTCGTGCAGGGCGCGCACTTTCGCCAGCAGCGCCTCTTTCTCGGCCAGCCCCTCGGTTTCGCCCTTGGCCTTCATGGTGGCCACTTCTTCGATCAGGCTTTCCAGCGAAGGCAGGAACTCATGCAGCGGCGGGTCGAGCAGGCGGATGATGACCGGGTAGCCGTCCATCGCCTCGAACAGGCCCTCGAAATCGCTGCGCTGGAAGGGCAGCAACTCGTCCAGGGCGGCCTTGCGCTCTTCGGAGGTCTCGGCCAAAATCATGCGCTGCACGATGGGCAGGCGTTCCTGCTCGAAGAACATGTGCTCGGTGCGGGCTAAGCCGATGCCCTTGGCGCCGTAAGCGCGGGCGCGGCGGGCATCTTCGGGGTAATCGGCGTTGGCCCATACCTGCAAGCCGGTGGTCGGCCAGCCTTCGGGCCCCTTGCGGATGCCGGGGGTGGCGGCAATTTCGTCGGCCCAGGTCAGCAGGGTAAGCAGTTCGGTTTGTTCTTCCAGGCTGGGGGCGACGGTGGGCATCTGGCCGAGGAAGATTTCGCCCGTGGTGCCGTCGATGGAAATCCAATCGCCCTCTTTGATGACGGTGTCGCCGATGGTCATCTGGCGGGCGTCCAGGTCGATACGCACGGCAGACGCGCCTACCACGGCGGGGATGCCGAACTGGCGGGCGACCACCGCGGCGTGGGAAGTCGCGCCGCCCTCGCTGGTCAGGATGCCCTGGGAAGCAATCATGCCGTGGACGTCGTCGGGCTTGGTGAAGGGGCGCACCATGATGACCTTTTCGCCGTGCTCCTTGGCCATCTTCTCGGCGGTGTCGGCGTCGAAATACACCTTGCCGACCGCCGCGCCGGGCGAGGCGTTGACGCCCTTGGCCAGCAGGCGACCGTCTTTCTTGGCCTTTTCCACCTCGGCATGGTCGAACTGCGGGTGCAACAGGGTGTCCACCTGCGCGGGGGTGATGCGCATCACAGCCTCTTCCTTGGTGATCAGCCCCTCGTTCACCATGTCCACCGCAATTTTCACCGCGGCCTTGGCCGTGCGCTTGCCGTTGCGGGTTTGCAGCATCCACAGGCGGCCGCGCTCGATGGTGAATTCCACATCCTGCATATCGCGGTAGTGCTTTTCCAGTTTCTCCGCGATCTCCACGAATTGCTTGTAGGCCTCAGGCAGTTCCTCGGCCATCTTCTCGATGGGCGAAGGCGTGCGGATGCCGGCCACGACGTCTTCGCCCTGGGCGTTGAGCAGGTATTCGCCCCACAGTTTCTTCTCGCCGGTGCTGGGGTTGCGGGTGAAGGCCACGCCGGTGCCGCTATCCCAGCCCATGTTGCCGAAGACCATGGTGACGATGTTGACCGCGGTGCCCAGGTCGTGGGGAATGCCGGCCGCGTTGCGGTAATCGATGGCGCGCTTGCTGTTCCACGAGCGGAACACGGCTTCGATGGCCAGGCGCAATTGCTCGATGGGCTCCTGCGGGAAGTCGAAGCCTTTGTGCTCTTTGACCACCTTCTTGAAGCGCTCGACCAGTTCCTTGAGGTCGTCGGCGGTGAGGTCAGTATCCTCTTTGGCGCCGCGTTCCTCTTTCATCTTCTCCAGCACATCCTCGAAGGCCTCGTCGGGGATGTCGAGCACCACCGAGCCGTACATCTGGATCAGGCGGCGGTAGGCATCGTACACGAAGCGTTCGTTTTGCGTGAGTTCCACCATCCCTTTGGCCGTCTCGTCGTTCAGGCCGACGTTGAGCACGGTGTCCATCATGCCTGGCATGGAGAACTTCGCGCCGGAGCGCACGGAGACCAGCAGGGGGTTCTTCGGGTCGCCAAACTTTTTACCGGTCTGCTGCTCGACATCTTTCAAAGCGGCTAAAGTCTGCTCCCACATGCCCTCGGGGAACTTGCCGCCGCTTTCGTAGTAGGCATTGCAGGCCTCGGTGGTGATGGTGAAGCCGGGGGGCACCGGCACGCCGATGCGGGTCATTTCAGCCAAGTTGGCGCCCTTGCCGCCAAGCAGGCCGCGCACGTCGTCCCAGCTACCGCCGACGTATTTCTCGGCTTCTTCGACTTCTTTGAACAGATAAACCCATTTCTTGCTCATATCGTTCCTCCTTGATGTAAAAGCCCGGTCGCCAGACGCGCAGGCAGGATGAGCATCGCATTTGGGTAACAGTTTACCACGGTGCAAGCAAATGTCGTAGAAGCACTTTTCAGGATCTCACTCCTCCCCCGCCGCCTACGGCGGCCTCCCCCTCCCCTCCCTTCAGTAAGGGAGGGGAGGGGGGAAGGCGGAGGCTGTCCTCACGAAGGACAGCCTCCGCCAGGGGGTGGGGAGAGATCTGGCCATACGATAGCCTTATCTACAACATTTGAGTGCACCCAGTTTACCATAGGTTCTTGTCAGTTCCCTTAAATTGAAGTAAAATTGGGGCTTGCAGTTCGCCTTTCGCCGCAACTGCACTTACCCTCTGCAAAACCCGAGAAACTGCTGCCCAAAAACTACCTCTGGGAGGATGACCTTGCCGAACATCAAATCTGCTGCCAAGCGTATGCGGCAAAACGAAAAGCGTCGCCTGCGCAATCGTTGGTTTCGTGGTCGGGCGCGCACCTTCAGCAAAAAGGCGGTCAAAGCCATGGAAGCCGGTAATTTGGACGAGGCGCGTGCCTATGTCCAAATGGCGATCAAGGCCTTGGACAAAGCCGCCGAGAAAGGCATTTTGCATAAGAACAACGTCGCCCGCCGTAAGAGCCGCCTGATGAAGCGGCTTCACGCGCTGGAGGCGCAAGGCGCGTCGTCGAGCGAAAGTGCCTAACGCTGGCCTTTTTGTACCCTCGCGGGAGCCGTGGTTCTGCTCATGGCTTCCGCTTTCGTTTAATTGCGAATTGCGAGAATTGCGAATTAGGAGCTCCTCATTCGCAATTCCTCATTCCTAACTTTCTCAAGGTTGCTCATGTTCGAAACCGAACTCCAAACCCTTTCCAATCGCATCCACGATATCCTGACCGAGCACGATATCCCTGCCCCTGACCGCCTGGATTGGACGCCGATTCCCTTTTCCGGCACCTGGGGCGTGGCAACCAATTTCTTCCGCGTCGCCGCGCAGGAAGCGCGCGCCGGTAAAGCCCCCAAAGGCGTGAAGGTGCCCCAGCGCGCCCAGCAGATCGCCGAGATGGTGGCCGAAGCGTTAGGCCTGCCACAGGGTTTTCAGAAAATCGAGGCCGTGCGCGGATACCTCAACCTGTACTTCGACCCGGCGGCCTACAGCCAGCGGGTGCTGGCCGAGGCTTTCGCCCAGGGCGAGAAATTTGGCGCGCTGCCCCGCCGTGGGCAGCGGGTGATGGTGGAGTATTCCCAGCCCAACACCCATAAGGCTTTCCACGTCGGCCACCTGCGCAATGTCATCTTGGGCGAATCGGTGTGCCGCATTCTCGAAGCCGCGGGTTACGAGGTGGTGCGTGCCAATTACATCGGCGATATCGGCCTGCACGTTATCAAATGGCTGTGGAACTACGTCAACTACCACAACGGCGAGCAGCCGCCGGAAGAGGAAAAAATCCGCTGGATGGGTGACCTGTATGCCGAGGCCGTCAAACGGCTGGAAGCCAACCCCGACCTGGAAGCCGAGGTGCGCGCCCTTTTCGCCCGCTGGGATGCCCGCGACCCCGAGATTGTTGCCCTCTGGGAACGCACCCGCCAGTGGTCGCTGGAAGGGTTCGACGAGGTGTATCGGCGTTTGGGCGTCCATTTCGACCGGGTGTACTTCGAGAGCGAGGTCGAAGAGCCGGGCAAGGAACTGGTCGAGGAGATGATTGCCAAAGGCATTGCCACCGACGAACGCCCCGAGGGGCCGGTGGTGGTGCATCTGGACGAACTGCTGGGCCTCGAAAAAGAGACCTACCGCTCTTACGTCGTGCTGCGCTCCGACGGTACCTCGCTCTATGCCACCAAAGACCTGCCTTTAGCCATCCTCAAATTCCAGGAATATCCCGATTTGGCGCGCAGCATTTATGTCATCGACGTCCGCCAGTCGCTTTACATGCAGCAGATTTTCAAGACGCTGGAACTGATGGGCTATCCGTGGGCTGATCGCCTCTATCATCTGGCTTATGAGGTGGTCAACCTGCCGGGGAATGTCACCATGTCGTCGCGGGAAGGCACGGTGGTGTTGCTGGAAGACTTGATGCGGGAAGCCGCCGCTCGCGCCCGCGCGGTGGTGGAGGAGAAAAACCCGGCGCTGGACGAGGCCACCAAAGACGCCGTGGCCGAGGCGGTAGGTATGGGTGCGATCAAATACACCATGCTGGCGCGAGAGAATACCAAGGTGGTGACTTTCGATTGGGAGCGGGCGCTGGACTTCAACGGTGTGGCCGCGCCTTACATCCAGTACGCCCATGTGCGTGCCAACAGTATCTTGCGCAAGGCTGAACGGGGCGACATCGCGCCCGCAGCCCCTGGGCACGACCTACACCCGGCGGAAGTGGAACTGATTTCTCAACTGGCGCGGCTGCCCGAGGCCGTGCGCCGCGCGGCGGAGGAATTCAAGCCGCTGCACATTGCCAATCAGGCGTATGAGATTGCCAGCGCGTTCAACGATTTTTACAACCAGTGCCCGGTGCTCGGCGCTGAGGAAGAAGTGGCGGCCTTCCGCCTGGCGTTGGTCGTGGCGGTGAAAAACGCTCTTGCCAGCGCGCTGCACTTGTTGGGCATCACAGCGCCGGAAAGGATGTAGCATGACCGCCGTTTTGGTACTTCATGGCCCCAATTTGAACCTGCTGGGCACGCGCGAGCCGGAAATCTACGGCGCCCTGACGCTGGAGGAGATTGACCGTCGTCTGGTGGCGCTGGGGCGGGAACTGGGGGCTGAGGTGCGTACCTTCCAGAGCAACAGCGAAGGCGCGCTGATCGACGCCCTCCATGCTGCCCCCACGTGGGCGGATGGGGTGGTGTTCAACCCCGGTGGCTATACCCATACCTCGGTTGCCCTGCGAGATGCTGTGGCTGCCATCGGGCTGCCGGTGGTCGAAGTCCATCTCTCCAACGTCCATGCCCGCGAGGAATTTCGCCGCCGTTCGTTGATTGCACCGGTGTGCATTGGCAGCATCAGCGGCTTCGGTTGGCAGAGTTACACCCTGGCGCTGCGCGCCCTGCTCACTCACCTGACGTCTGACACCTGATGCCCCATGCCTGACGCCAAAGCAGGAGACGTATGGCGGCTGTTGCTTTCGCCGCCTGCCAAGGGGGCATGGAACATGGCGGTGGACGAGGCGGTACTGGCCGCGGTAGGGCGCGGCGAAGCCCCGCCGACGCTGCGGCTGTATGCCTGGTCGCCGCCGTGCCTTTCCTTAGGGCGGCATCAATCGCCGGACGAGGTGGACCTGGCGCGGCTGCGGGCGCGCGGGTGGGAGGTGGTGCGTCGCCCTACTGGCGGGCGGGCGATTTTGCACACCGACGAACTCACTTACGCCGTGATCGCCCCGGCTGAACACCCCCTGATGCGCGGCGGCGTGTTGCCCAGTTACCGCCGCCTGGCTGCCGGGCTGTTGGCAGCGTTGCGCGCCTTGGGGGTGGAAGCCCGCATGGAAGGGGAACACCCCCCCAGCGCCGAGGCGCCTCCGGTGTGTTTTGAGGTGCCTTCGAGTTACGAGTTGACCGTGGCCGGGCGTAAAATCCTTGGCAGCGCGCAGGCGCGGCGGCACGGCGCGGTGTTGCAGCACGGGAGTTTGCCGTTGTGGGGCGATTTGGGGCGAATTGCCGACGCATTGCATTTCCCCGACGACGCGGCGCGTGAGGCCGCCCGGCAAGCCGTCCGGAGGCGGGCCATCACGCTGAGCGAGGCTGCCGGGCGTGAGGTGACGTGGGAGGAGGCCGCTCGCGCGTTCTGGCAGGGTTTTTCTGCCGCGTGGGGGTTGAGGTGGTCGTTCGGTGTCTTGAGCGAGGGGGAATACGCGGATGCCGTGGCGCGTGCCGCTACGCTCAGCGCACGGTGAAAACGAATGCTGCCAGCGCCAGCAACACGGCCAGCAGAGTCAGCGCCCGCTCGGTAGGGGCGGCCAGCAGGTCGGCAGGGGTGGCCGTGGGCACCGGCGGCGCGCTGACGTAGTTGGGTGCCCAGCCCCCAAGTAGCGCCTGACGAAAGACCTCCACGCTTTCTGGGCGCTCGTCGGGATGCAGCCGCATGGCCCATAAAATTGCCCGCTCGGTGCGTGGGCTGATTTCAGGGTTGAACGCCCGCGGCGGGCGGAAAATGGAGGGCTTGAGGAAGCGGTCGCGTGCTGAAGGCGGCGGCTGGTTGGTCAGCAGGTGGTAAAGGGTCGCGCCAAAGGCGTAGATGTCGCTGCGGACGTCCGTGCCCCCCGTATCGCCACCGTATTGCTCGATGGGCGTGTACACTGCCGTGCCCCGCCCCTGCACCACGGTGACGGTCACCTCGTCGGAGGCCAGCACTTTCACCAGCCCGAAATCGACCAGTTTGATGACCCCACTGGGGGTGAGTTTGATGTTTCCGGGCTTGATGTCACGATGGACGATGGGCGGCGTCTGGCTGTGCAGGTAGGTCAGCGCGTCGGCCAGTTGCCCGGCCCAGGCCAACACCTGTTTTTCGGGCAGGAAGCGCTTTTCGTAGCGCGCTTCTTCGATGAGCGTTTGCAAATCCTTGCCCGGCACGAAGTCCATCACCAGGTAATCCCTGGCCCCCTCGGAAAAGAAATCGGAAACTTTGGGCAGGTTGGGATGGTCGAGCCGCGCCAGCACGCTGGCTTCCTGGAAGAACTGGGCGCGTGCTTCCTCCAGGAGGTGAGGGGGTAGGCCAGGATCGTGAGTGACCTCTTTGACTGCGCATAGCCGCCCGGCCAGGCGAGTATCCTCGGCCAGATAGACGTTGCCCATTCCGCCCTGGCCGATGACGCGGCGGATGAGGTAACGCTGGCGCAACAGGGTGTTGGGCGCAAGAGGGGGCATGGGAAAGGCGTACTCCGGGGTTTAGGGCTGGTGGGGACGCTTCGGCGGCACTTTCACGGTGGGGAGGGGCGGCGTAGGGTCTTCGCCGTGGCTGAGGGGCTCGAAGATGTTGTTGGCCGCCCAGAGGTGGTCGGAAGCGGCCTCGAAGGCTGCTTCGGCGTATTCGCGTGCCTTTTTCAGCACCGCGTCGCGTTCCTCGGCGCTCAAACTGTCCAGCCATTTTTGGCGGGCTTCATCGTTTGGCAGGTGCTTGGCCTGCCGAAGGAGCGCCATAAGCCGTTTTTCGTCCATGGGAAGGTTCCTCCTGGGAGCGGAAGATAGTCTTGCTTCTATTTTACCCCCATTGCCAGCCCTGCGACCATCAAAATGACCTCGTCGGCTGCGGCAGCCATTTGTTGGTTGGCGCGCCCAAGCACATCACGGAAAAGCCGCCCCAGAGGAGAGGTCGGCACCAAGCCCCACCCTACTTCGTTGGACACCACGATCCACGGTATCCCCAGCGTCCGCCAAGCGCGCAGCAGGTTGGTCATCTCGGCTTCCACCGCCCGGGCAGCCCGCTGTTGCACCGCCGGTTGAGAAGCGTCGCCTTCACCCACCGCGGCCAGCAAGACGTTGCCCACCAGCAGGGTGAGGTCGTCGAGTAGCAACAGGTCGGCTTGGGGCGGGTTGGCCAGTAAGGCGGCGCCTACCTCGCGGGGGTGTTCGCGGGTTTGCCAGTGGGGTGGGCGCTCGGCGCGATGACGGGCGATGCGGGCGGCCATTTCGGCATCGCCGGGGGCGCCGGTGGCGACGAAGACCACCTGCCGGGCGCGTTGCTGCGCCAGGCGCAGCGCGTGGGTAGATTTGCCGCTGCGCGCGCCGCCTAAGATCAGGGTGAGAGGGGGCATTTTGGCCTCACAAAAGCAGGGCTGCCGTGGTCAGGATGATGGTTTCGAGGCTTTCGATGAGCGCACCGTAGACGTCGCCGGTCAGGCCGGGGATGCGGCGCAGGGCCCAGCGGGCGCCTGCCCAGCCGAGAAGGGTAGCCCAAGCCCATAATCCCCACGCTGGCCACCATCCCGCCGCTGCCAGCAACGCTGCCACCAGGCCGGTGACCAGCAGGGCCTGCTTGAAGCCGACCGCGTCGTACCACATGCGCCCTAATCCGCCGGAACGGGCGTAAGGAAAGGCTGCCATGGCGAGGGCCGCGCCCCATCGCCCCATTGCTGGCGCGAACACCACGGCCTGCCAGGGGGCGGTTTGCAAAGCCGTCAGTTTGAGCAGCAGGAGCGTGATCACGGCCACCACACCAAACGCCCCGGCGCGGGCGTCGTGCATGATTTCCAGCCGTCGTTTGGGGGGATGGCTGCCGAGCAGGCCATCGGCGGCGTCCATCAGGCCGTCGAGGTGCAGGCCGCCGGTCAGGGCGATGCCGCCAGTGAGGGAGAGCGCCGCAGCCAGGCAGGGCGTGCTCCCCAACGCCAGCGCGGCGGCGCGCACCGCCGCCATGACTGCCCCCAGCAGCAGCCCGACCAACGGAAAGAGCACGGCTGCCGCCCCCAGGTCGGGTGTGGCATCGGCAGCCCATCGCCCCCACGGCAGCACGGTGAGGAAGCGCACCGCCGCACCCCAGGCCTCGCTCAGGCAGCGCAAGCGTCTCATGTCAACCTTTCTCTGCGACGCCTGCTTCGTCGAAGGTCGCCATTTCGGCATGGAGTCGGGCGGCGGCTTCGACGAGCGGCAGGGCAACCGCCGCGCCGCTGCCTTCGCCCAGGCGCAGGCCGAGGTCGAGCAACGGCTCCAACCCTAAAAAGGCCAGCATTGCCCCGTGGCCGCGCTCTTCGGAGCGGTGGGCGGCGATGAGGTAGTCGCGCACTTCCGGGGCCAGCGCCGCGGCCAGCATGGCCGCGCTGGTGGCGATGAAGCCGTCGAGCAGGATGGGCACCCGATGGGTGGCCGCGGCCAGCATCGCGCCTGCCATCCCGCCGATTTCGAAGCCGCCGACTTCGGCGAGCACGCCGATGGGGTCTTTGGGGGAGACCTGGGCGCGCTGCAGGGCGCGTTGCACGGCGGCGATCTTGCGGCGCAGTCCTTCGTCGTCCACGCCGGTGCCCCGTCCTACAATGTCCGCTGGCGCAAAGCCGCCTAAGGCGCAGGCCACGGCGGCAGCGGGGGTGGTGTTGCCGATGCCCATTTCGCCCACCACCAGCAGGTCGAGGCCAGCCTCGATCTCGGCGGTCACCACTTCCACGCCCGTTTCCAGCGCCTGCCAGGCTTGCGCCCGGCTCATGGCGGGCTCGCGGGCGATGTTGCCGCTGCCGGGGGCGATTTTGCGCGCCCACAGGTTGGGGGCTTCGGGCAGGTCGGCGGCCACGCCGATATCCACCACCCGCAGGCGGCTGCCGGTAAAGCGCGCCAGCACGCTGATGGCCGCCCCGCCGCGCAAAAAGTTGAGCACCATCTGCGGCGTGACCTCGGCGGGATAGGCGCTCACGCCTTCGGCCACTACGCCGTGGTCGGCGGCGAACACGATGATGGCTTTGCGTTCGATGCGCGGGATGGGCTGGCCGGTGATGGCTGCCAGGCGGATGGCGAGGTCTTCCAGTTTCCCCAGGCTGCCTGCCGGTTTGGTGAGGCGGGTTTGTCGCTCGGCGGCGGCTTGGGCGGCGTTTTCGTCGCGGGGGGGGATGACAAAGTGGGATTTCATGAGGGGCCTCCGAGAGGTCTTCGGGTAGGTGTCAGACGCCGGGAGGGATGAGGATGACCGGGCGGCGGTCGAGCGAGAGAACCTCTACCTGGGTGTGGTAAACCGCTTGCAGGTGTTGGGGGGTGAGCACTTCGGTGGGCGTGCCGATGGCCGCGATGTGGCCTTCGGCCAGCAAGGCCACGCGATGGGCGAAGCGGGCGGCCAGGTTGAGGTCGTGGAGCACCATGAGCACGGTTTTGCCCTCTTCGCGCCCCAGCCGGGTGACCAGGCGCAGAAATGCGGCTTGATGGTGGAGGTCCAGGTAGGTGGTCGGCTCGTCGAGCAGCAGGAGGGGTGTTTCCTGCGCCAGGGCGCGGGCCAGGAGGACGCGCTGTTGCTCGCCGCCGGAGAGGTGGGCCAGCAAACGGTCGGCGAGGGGGAGCAAGTCGGTTTGTGCGAGGGCGCGCTGCACCGCGGCGCGATCGTGTTCGCCGGGTTTCCCCAGCCAGGAGAGGTAAGGCGTGCGCCCTAACGCCACGGCTTGCCGCACGGTGAAAGCGGGGGGCAGTTGGCGCGCCTGGGGGACGACGGCGACCAGGCGGGCGCGGGCAGACGGCCTCAGCGTGGTGAGGTCGTGCTCCTTCCATCGGATGTGGCCTGCCTGGGGCGCGAGCGCTCCGCTGATCACCCGCAGGAGGGTGGTCTTCCCCGCGCCGTTGGGGCCGACGAGGGCGAGAATTTCCCCCTCGGCGACCGTCAGGCTGAGGTCGCGCAACACGGGGCGATGGCCGTAGCCTGCGGTGAGGTAGGCGATGTGCAGTGTCATCGCATGCCTCCGTGCCGCTTGGTGCGTTGCAGCACCCAGAGGAAGAAGGGCGCGCCGAACAGGGCGGTGACGATGCCGACCGGCAGGCTTTGGGGCGCCAGCAGGATGCGGGCCAGCAAGTCGGCCAAGAGGAGCATGATCGCCCCGCCGAGGAGGGAAAGCGCTACCAGGCGGCGGTAGTCTTCACCCCACAGCAGGCGGGCGATGTGCGGCGCGACCAGCCCCACGAAGCCGATGATGCCTGCGAAAGCCACCGCCGCGGCCGCGGTGAGCGAGGCCGCGGCCAGAATGACCACTTTGGCGCGCCCGACGGCCAGCCCCAGTTGTTGCGCCTGTTCCTCGCCGAATTGGAGCACATTGAGGGCGTGGCCGGAAAGCAGCAGCACCGCCGTACCTGCCAGCCAGTAGGGTAGCACGGCCAGCACGGGCTTCCAGCCGGAGAGCGGCGCGCCGCCGAAGAGATAGACCAGGGCGCGGTGGAGGGTGTCTTCGGAGCGCAGCATGAGGAAAGAGGTGAGCGCGGCGGTCAGCGAGCCGATGGCCACCCCCGCCAGGATGAGGGCTGTGGTGGGGACGTGGCCGTTCACGCGGGCGAGGAGATAGACCACCAACACGGTGAGCACGCCGCCGCCGAAGGCCGCTGCCGGGAGCAAAAACATCCCGCCGAGGGCGGGGGAGGGGTTCCAGGCCAGCACGGCCACTGCACCCAGCCCCGCGCCCGAGGCCACGCCGAGCAGGTAGGGGTCGGCGAGGGGGTTGCGGAAGATGCCCTGGTAGGCCGCGCCGCTGACGCCCAGCGCCGAGCCGGTGAGTAGCATCAAGGCAGTGTGCGGCAGGCGTAATTGGAAGAGGATGGTAGCAGTGTAGGAGGGAATATCTGCCGGTGGAGGCGCGCCTTGCAGGCGGGCGAGCGCCACGCGGAGGACGTCGCGCAGGGGGATGGGCACCGCGCCCATCAACACGCTCAGCGTCACGGCGAGCGTCAGCAGAGCCAGGTGGAGCACGAAGGCCGAAGAGAGGCGTTTGGACATGGGGAAACGGCGAGAGGGTGGGAGCCCCCCACCCTCTCGTTCATGCGGCTAAGGTTGGCATACCGGCGCGACCAGGTTTTGCTCCAGCCGCTGGGTGAATTTGGCCGCGCAGAAGATGTCGGGATGCAGGATGACGGCCAGCGTTTCCAGTCCGTCCACCAGCCGGGGGCCGGGGACGCTGAGCAGGTTGGGGTCGAAGGGGTACACTTTGCCGTCTTTGACGGCTTTGATGGCGTCCCACCCGGCGCGCTGGGCGACTTTCTCGGGCGTCACGCCATAGGGGGCATCGGCTAGCAGGATGATGTCGGGGTTGAGTTCGACCAGTTTCTCCACGCTGATCTGCGCCCATGGCTTGTCGAGCACGTCGCCAGCGTTGCGGCCTTTGGCCATTTTGATGGTGTAGGAGATGAAAGTGTTGGGGCCGCTGGTCCAGGGATTGGAAGGGTCGGTGCTGGCATCGAGTTCGTAGAATACAAGGGGCTCGTCCTTGGCTTCTCCCAAAATATCCTCGATGGTGTTGACCCGCTGTTTGAGGTCGGTGATGAGCACGCTGGCTTCTTTTTCATGGCCGGTGAGGACGGCCAGGTCTTGCAGGTTTTTGTACAGGCCGTCGAAATCCTTGGGGTTGGCCTGCCAGAAGACGGTCAGCCCGGCGTCTTGCATTTGTTTGACCTGGTCGGGGGAGATGATCTCGGCAGCGATGACCAAATCGGGCTTTTGCGCCAGGATGGCTTCGAGGGGCAGGCCGTTCCACAGGGTGCCGATACTGGGCAACTTGGCCGCTTCAGGGGGGTATTTGGAATTGTCGTCCCGTGCGACCACTTGCTTACCGGCGCCGATGGCAAACAGGCTTTCGGTGATGGAGGGCGCCAGCGAGACGATGCGCTGGGCAGGCTTCGCCAGGGTGATGGTGTGCCCCAAGCCATCGGTCAGGGTGATGGGTGTGGGGGAAGGGACGGCGGTGGGGGTGGGCGGTAGGGGCGTAGCGGTGGGTGGTAGGGCCGTGGGGGCCGGGGTGGGGGTGGCGCTGCTGCCGCAGGCGGTCAGCGCGAGGGCTGCCAACGCCACCAACAGGACGACGAGAAACTTGTTGCGGAACACGAGCACCTCCTTGAAGCAAAGTATGGTGGGATAGGTGCCCGCGGGAGGGAGACGAAGAAACCCCTGCCCGTCGGACAGGGGTGAGGGGGAAACACAGGCAGCCCCGAAGGGCGCTCGCGCTCCCACTCCCTTCCGCGAGGGCGTGGAAACCGACCGAGGCGGGCGACCTGGCTTCCTGCGGTTTGCAGGTTACAGTTGCGGGACAGCGCCGGACTTGCACCGGCTTCGCCTTTCAGCCTACCCATCCGGGGGTACAGGCACCTCGGTCAAGGTGGTTCAATTGTAGCGGCGGGCGGGCGGGGTGTCAAGCGGAGGGGCGCCCCGCCGTGGTATGGGATGGGGAATGGTGCCTTAGGGGGAAGGTGTGTGCTGCCGAAACCGTGGGTCGGTCTGCAGCGTCAGGCGCAGGCCGGTGGCGAGGTCGGTCTTGGGATGGTAATTGAGTACCTGGGCCGCGCGCGTCAGGTCAGCACGCATGCGGAGGACACCCCCCGCCGCCCGAGGGTTGTAAACGACCTCGGCGCGGCTGCCGGTGGTTTTCAGCACCAGGGCTACAAGTTCTCGCACCGATATTTCCTGCCCGCTGCCGACGTTGATGATTTCGCCCGCTGCCTGCGGGGCGGTTGCTGCTGCAGTGAGCGCGTCGACGACGTCGTCGATGAAGACGTAATCGCGCGTTTGGCTGCCGTCGCCGTGGACGACCAGGGTGCCGTTGTGCAATGCTTGATAGAGAAAGTTGGGGATGACGGGCGGGTGGGCTGGCGGCAGATGCTGGCCGGGCCCATAAGCGTTGAACACCCGCAGCACCACCGTTTCGATGCCCCACAGTTCTCCGATGGTGCGCACGTAGTGCTCGGCGGCCAGTTTGGAGACCGCGTAGGGGGAATGGGGGTGAGGCATCATGTCTTCGTGCAACGGTTGCGTGGGTTGATGGCCGTATACCGCCCCAGAAGAGGCCAGCACGACCCGCCGCACACCCACATCCCGCAGGGCTTCCATCAGGGCTACCGTGCCGCCGACGTTGACGTCGTTGTATTCCCGCGGGTAGAGCACCGATTCGGGTACCGAGACGCGCGCCGCGAGATGATACACGCAGTCGACGTCTTGGAGCAAAGTCCATAACTTTGGGCGGTCGCGCACGTCGCCGCGGGTGAAGAGTACCTCAGGGGAAAGGGCGGCGCGATCGCCCGCGGAGAGATCATCCAGCCCGCGCACCTGATGACCTTGTTGTACCAGATGGTTGGCCAGGGCAGAGCCTAAAAAACCGGCAGCGCCGGTGATGAGGAAGTTCATGCTACCTCCCACGAGATGTGGCGATGTGTGGCGTGATTATACCGCTCTCTTGGTGGGGAAAGGGGAAAATGGGGGCTTGGTGGAATGTTGTAGGCGTGGGAGATGGTAAAATCGTCTTGTTTGGAATTTTTTTCGTGAGACTGGTCTATGCCTAAAGCCTATTTGGTTTACAACCCTGCTGCCGGACGGGTCCCCATTCGTCCCTTCATTCAGCGCGCCCAAAAGGTCTTAGAGGGTGAAGGCTGGGAGATTCACTTGCGGGCGACGCGTTCGGCTGAACATATTACCGCCCTGGCGCGCCAGGCGGCTCAGCGGGGGATGGATGCCTTCTTTGTCGCTGGTGGTGATGGCTCGCTCAATCTGGCTGTGGCCGGTTTGGTGGGGAGTGCCACGGCGCTGGGTGTGTTGCCTGCCGGTACGGCCAATGTGTTGGCTCAGGATTTGCGTTTACCTACCCCTTCTCTGGTGCATTGGGATGCTGTGGTAGATAGTGCGCGTTTGCTGGCGCGCGCGCCGGCTTATTGGGCAGATGCCGGGCGTTGTAACGCCCGCTATTTTCTGATGTGGGCGGGGGTGGGGCTGGACGCCGAAGTGGTCAACGAGGTCGAGCCGCGTACGCGGTGGGAGAAGCCGTTCACTTTTCCGAAATACGTGCTTGCTGCCCTCAAGAATACTGCTGCCTGGTCGGGATTGGATTTGCAGGTCGTGGCCGATGGTGAGGTGGTGGAGGGGCGGTTCATCATCGCGGTGGCAACCAATATCCGCCGTTATGCAGGCGGGGTGGCAGAGATCTCGCCGGATGCTTACATGGACGATGGCAAAATGGATATCTGGCTCTTTCACGCCGAGAAACTCAGCGAGGTGGCGCAGCGTTTACTGGAGGTGCTGACGCGCAAGCATTTAGTCTCGGAAGGGGTGATCCGCTTGCCGTTTGCGCGTGCCGCGCTGCGTAGCGCCCGCCCTATCACCATGCACACCGATGGCGAGCCGAACGGCGCGGCGGCGAAGATCGACCTCTGGGTGCACCAGCACGCCTTACGTATTCTGGTGCCGCCGGGGGGGAAAGCACTTTTTCAGGCTGCGCCTGAGTATTTACGGTAAGTGTGGAGGATGTATGCGGTTTTTAAGCCATTACCTGCGACGTTATCCGCTCCATGGGATGCTCTTGTTTGGTTTGCTGGCGGTAGGGGCGGCATTGGCCGATTGGGGGGAAGCGTGGGTGTTTCTGTTTTCTGCCTTGGGGGTCATTCCGCTGGCGCAAATCATTGGTGACGCCACCGAACATCTGGCTGTCCATACCGGCCCTCGCTGGGGTGGCTTGATCAACGCCACTTTGGGGAATGCTGCCGAACTCATCATTACGCTGTTTGCCATTCGGCAAGGTTTGTTGGCGTTGGTCAAGGCTTCCATTACCGGCTCGGTATTGGGAAATCTGCTGCTGGTGCTGGGCGCTTCGATGCTGGCGGGCGGGATAAAGAACGGCAAGCAGACGTTCGACCGCCGTCATGTCAGCAACAGCGCCATTTTGGCCGTGTTGGCCATCCTGGCATTGACCATCCCCTCGCTGGTTGCCGAGAGCCTGGGTGGGGTGGGAAGCCCGAAAGTGGAGGCGCTCAGCCTGAGCGTGGCGGGAGTGATGTTGGTGCTGTATGCGCTGGCCTTGCTTTACAACCAGCAGGCGCTCCCGGCGCACCAGCCGGATCCGGAAGCGGTGGCCGAGGCGCTGCCAGTGCGCCGGGCCGTGGCGATCTTGGCCGCGGCTACGGTGGGGGTGGCAATTCTCTCCGAGTTGCTGGTAGGATCGGTCGAGCATGTGGTGGCGCAGTTTGGGGTTTCTGAGTTCTTCCTTGGGGTGATTTTGATTCCCATCATCGGCAACGTGGCCGAGCACTTGGTGGCCGTTCAGCAGGCGCTGCGCAACCAAATGGACCTGAGCGTGGAAATTGCCGTGGCCTCCAGTTTGCAGATCGCGTTGTTCGTCGCCCCGGCGTTGGTGTTCATCAGCCTGCTGCTTGGGCATCCGCTGACTCTGGTGTTTCATCCTTTCGAAATCATGGCGCTGGCCTCGGCGGTGATGGTGATGGCGCTGGTTTCGATGGATGGGGAGTCACACTGGTTGGAGGGCGCTGAATTGTTGGCAGTGTATCTCATTTTGGCGTTGGCTTTTGGGCTGATGCCATGAAAGGGTACGCAGAGCATCCCCTGCCGCCGTGGCGTGATCCGTGGGTTTGGGGCGGCGCGGTGGTGATCGCGTTAGGCATTTTAGGGGGAGTGTGGTTGGTGCTTTGGATGCTCCGCCCGAAGGGGGCGCCTGCCGTGCCGATGGCTGTCCTGACGGTGGTGCCTGCCCCCAGCCCCACGGCGACCCTGCTGATGACGCCCACGCCAGCCGCGCCCACCCCTACGCCGATTGCTCCCCCGCCGCCTCCGAGCAACAGCATCGCGGTGGGCGCGCTGGTGCAAATTCGCGGCACGGGCGGCGACGGGTTGCGGTTGCGTGCCAAGCCTTCGCTCAAAGCGGTGGTGCTGGCGTTGGCGAAAGAGGGGGAAGCCTTTCGCGTCGTCGATGGCCCCCGCAGCGCCGATGGTTACACCTGGTGGCGCTTGGAAGCCCCCCATGACGCCGCGCGTGGCGGTTGGGCTGTGTCCAATTATCTCGGCGTGGTGCCGCCCACCCCTACGCTTGCTGCGCCTGCTACGCCCTGAGGGGTGCTATACTGAAAACGGCGTGTTCGTTTCTTCCCCCATAAGGAGATGGAGATGGAATACACGATTACCGGTACAGTGATGCAGGCTGTTGATATCATTTTGGGCGCCAACGAAGCCGTTTACACCGAAGCGGGCGGTATGGCCTGGATGGGCGGCCCGGTGGAGATGACCACCGATACCAAGGGCGGTTTGATGAAAGGGTTGGGGCGGATGCTGGCGGGTGAGTCGTTGTTTATGACGACTTACACCTGTCGCGGCAATCGCTGTCTGGTGGTGTTTACCCCTGAGGCGCCGGGCAAAATTATTCCTCTGGAACTGGCTGCCGGGCAGAGCGTGATCGCTCAGCGGGATGCTTTCATGTGCGCTCAAGAGGGCGTGCAACTGGAGATGCACTTCCACAAACGCCTGGGGGCCGGATTTTTCGGCGGCGAGGGCTTCTTCTTACAAAAGATTACCGGCCCCGGTCTGGCGTTTCTGGAGATTGCCGGCGAGGTGCGCGAATATACCCTTCAGCAAGGGCAGACGCTGAAAATCGACCCCGGCCACATTGCCGCTTTCGAGCCCACGGTCACTTACAGCATCGACCGCGTCAAGGGGCTGAAGAACATCTTTTTCTCCGGCGAGGGGCTGTTTTTGGCTACGCTGACCGGCCCGGGCAAGGTGTGGCTGCAGACCATGCCGATCGTCAACCTGGCGATGAAGATTGCCCGCTACATCCCGACAAAGCGCAGTTGAATCTGCTCCTGCTGGCGGTGCAGCCTACCAATGGGTGGAGGCTGCGCCGCAGCAGCGCGCCTTGGGTGGGTTATGGGCGGACTCGAACGGTCAGCGTGAAGGTCGTAGCGGGGGGCTTGTCCGTTTCCCACGGGCGGCGGTAGGCCAGTTGGAGGGTGGTTGTGCCCTGGGCCACGGCCTGAAAGCGAAAGGCTGCCGTGCCGCCTGCGCCTACCACGCCGGGCGACGTGGCTTCCGGTGTATAACCGGTCTCGCCGATTTGTTGGAGGATGCCCTCGTCGACCTGGGCTACTTCCCACGCGTAGCCTGTGGTGGGGTTGGCTTCGAGCAGGATGATCACTTCCTGCCCTGGCCGGAGGGTGATGGTTTTGCCATTCTGTTCGGCGGTGACCTTTTGCGGTGCGGGGGGGCGGTTGCTGCACGCACCAAGTAGCAGGAGCAGGAGGGCGCTCAAAGCCCCTGCCAGGATGAGCCTTGCCGATTTGGACATGTGACACCTCCCTGTGAAGAAAACTTCGGGCGAACGAAAAACCGGGCGCGACCAGATGGTCGCGCCCGGCGTGTTTCTACTTGGCGTAATCCACCGCCCGGGTTTCGCGAATCACGGTGACTTTGATTTGCCCGGGGTATTGCAGGTTTTCCTCGACTTTCTTGGCAATGTCGCGCGCCAGGCGGGCGGCTTCCAGGTCGTCGATTTCTTCGGGGCGGACGATGATGCGGATTTCTCGCCCGGCCTGGAGGGCGTAACTTTCGTTCACTCCTTTGAAGGCATTGGCAATTTCCTCCAGCGCCCGCACGCGCTTGAGGTAATCCTCCAGGCTTTCTCGGCGGGCGCCGGGGCGGGCGCCGCTGATGGCATCGGCTGCTTCGACGATGATGGCTTCTACGCTTTGCTGCTCCACTTCGTGGTGGTGGGCAGCCACGGCGTTGACCACTTTCTCACTCACGCCGTACCGTTTGAGAAATTCGGCGCCGATGAGGGCGTGGGTGCCTTCCAGGCTGTGGTCCATGGCCTTGCCGATGTCGTGCAGCAGGCCGCCAGCCTTGGCCACTTCGACGTCGGCTCCCAGTTCGGCAGCAATCACGGCGGCCAGTTTGGCGGTTTCCACGGCGTGCTCCAGTTGGTTTTGGCCGTACGAGGTGCGGAACTTCAGCCGCCCCAGCATTTTCAGGATGTCGGGGTGCAGCCCAGCGACGCCCGCTTCGTAAGCCGCCTCTTCGCCGGCTTCGACGATGATGCGCTCGACTTCTTCGCGCTCTTTGGCGACCACTTTTTCGATGTGCGCCGGGTGGATGCGCCCATCGAGTACCAGTTTGGTCAGCGCCCGGCGGGCGATTTCGCGGCGCACCGGATCGAAGGATGAAATCGTCACGGCCTCGGGGGTGTCGTCCACGATGACGTCCACGCCGGCGGCCTGCTCGAAGGCTCGGATGTTGCGCCCGCTGCGGCCAATGATGCGGCCTTTCATGTCGTCCGAAGGCAACGGCACGACCGAGGTGGTGATTTCGGAGACGTGCTCCGAGGCCACCCTTTGAATGGCGAGGGCGATCAACTTGCGGGCGCGTTTTTCGCCTTCTTCTTTGGCTTCGGTTTCTACCTGACGGATGATGCGTGCCATGTCGGCGCGGGCTTCTTTTTCCACCTCGGCCAGCAGTTGCGCGCGGGCATCTTCCACGCTCATCTGGGCGATGCGCTGCAATTGTTCGGCCTGTTGCTGATAGAGGCGCTCGATCTCGTTGGCGCGGCGGTCGAGGCTGCTTTGGCGTTTGTTGAGGGCTTGTTCCCGCCGCTCCAAGTTTTCGGCGCGGCGGTCGAGTTCTTGCCGCCGGCGTTGTAGGCGCTCTTCTTCGCGGTGCAGTTCGCGCCGGGCACGGTTGATTCGTTCTTCGTTTTCCTGGCGGAGGGCTAAAACTTCGTCCTTGGCGTGTAAGACGATTTCGCGAGCTTGGTCTTTGGCCTCTTGGAGCATTCGTTGGGCTTCCGAGGCCACGTCGGCCAGGCGTTGTTTGTCGCGGCGTTCTTTCCACCAGTAGCCGACGGCAACGCCCAGACCTAAAGCGACGATAAAGATGGCTAACAAGGTGAGGGGGGCGATTAATCCATGCATGGCGGTTCCTCGTCGTTGGGGGTAACCTCGGACGATGCCGAGGGGGTGTGGGGGTGAATCTCTTGCCATGCCCTTTGTACGGCTTCGCGTATCACGGTGTAGGGAAAGCCGCGCCGGGCAAGGTAGGCGCTCATCTTTTGCCGAAAAGCCGGCCAGGGCAAGTGTCGGTAGCGCCGGGCGCCTTTTTGGGCTGCCAGGTAGGCCCCGGCGGCTTCGTCCACTTCGGCAAGGGCTTCCTGGATGATGGCTTCAGGCAGCCCTTTTTGGCGAAGTTCGGCGTGCAGGGCACGGCGGCTACGCGGGCGGTTGTGCATCCGAGATGCTACCCACGCGTGGGCAAAGGCTTCGTCGTCGACCAACCCCAGGTCACTCAGCCGCTCCAGCACGGCGGCGATGATCTCTTCGGCCACGCCCTTGCGTTCCAGGTGGCGCCGAATTTCGTGCGTGGTGCGTGGCCGATAGCCCAGATAGCGCAGTGCCTGTTGATAGGCTTGCTCGCGAGCATCTTCTCGTTGCAGGCGGGCGATGTCTTGTTCGCTGAGTTCCTGCCCTACCTGGAGCCACGCCGCCACGATGCGGGCCAACCCGAAGGCGAATTCGCCGTCGAGGTAGATGTTGACCCGTTGGGGATGGCGTTTTTGCGCCCTGATGGCGGTGATTTTACGAGCCATGACTGCCCCGTGGGCATGCAAAAAGGCCGTGACAGGGTGCCACGGCCAGGAAATACACGGAGAACACACCAACCCGCGGTGGCGTACCGCCGCGAGAGGTTGTTGGGAGGGCTGTAACCCCTGCGCTTTGCCGCCCGGTCGGCAGCGTCTGAGCAGGGTTGTGGTTCGGGATAGTCGAAACCGCCGCAAGGCGGAATGCATCTATCCGGGCAACAGCACTTCGGTGTTCCGTTGACCAGCCGTGGCAGCGCATGGCGGGAATTGTCGTCTGAAAGGCTTGCCATGCGCTTGACATGTCGGGCCTGATGCCCACGAGAGGCAGCCCAACCGGGGGTTGGACGGCGTCTCGCGCCCATCAGGAGGCGCTGTTCAATTGGCTTCCATCGGTGGGCCGAGCAGGGCTTCGCGCACTGCGCCTTCGATTTCGTCCAGCAAGTCAGGGTGCTCTCGCAAGAAGGTTTTGACGTTTTCGCGCCCCTGCCCCAGCCGCAAGTCGCCGTAGGAGTAATGCGAGCCTCGTTTGGTGACAATATCCATGTTGACGGCCAAGTCCAGCACGTCGCCTTCGCGCGAGATGCCGATGCCGTACAGGATGTCGAACTCGGCCTGACGGAAAGGCGGGGCGACTTTGTTTTTGACTACCTTGACGCGTGTGCGGTTGCCGATGATTTCCGAGCCGACTTTGATGGCCTGAATGCGGCGGATGTCCATCCGCACCGAGGCGTAGAACTTGAGTGCCAGCCCGCCGGGGGTGGTTTCGGGGTTGCCGAACATAACCCCGATTTTTTGACGCAACTGGTTAGTGAAGATCACGGCGGTGTTGGTTTGTTTGATGGCGCCTGAGAGCTTTCGTAGCGCCTGGGACATCAATCGGGCTTGCATACCCATCGAGGCGTCACCCATGTCGCCTTCGATTTCGGCTCGCGGTACCAGGGCGGCAACGGAGTCGATGACAATGACGTCCACCGCGCCCGAACGCACCAAGGTTTCCACGATTTCCAGCGCCTGCTCGCCCGTATCGGGCTGGGAGATGAGCAGGTTGTCCACGTCCACGCC
Source organism: Anaerolineales bacterium (assembly GCA_026985785.1). Lineage (GTDB taxonomy): Bacteria > Chloroflexota > Anaerolineae > Anaerolineales > DRMV01 > DRMV01. The sequence goes on along the minus strand of JALSPT010000188.1, from coordinate 1,367 downwards.
GATCGCTTCGGCGTAGAAGGGGTCGAGGGCGTGCTCCATGTCCACGAAAGCGGCCATGCCGCCCAGACGTTGGGCTTCGGCCACGATGTGGAGGCACAGGGTGGTCTTCCCCGAAGATTCCGGCCCGTAGATCTCCGTGATGCGCCCGCGAGGAATGCCGCCGATGCCCAACGCGATGTCCAGTGAGAGCGCGCCCGTGGGGATGGCCTCCACCTGCAGGTGGTGCGCTTCGCCCAAGCGCATGATAGCGCCTTCGCCGTAACGCTTGGTGATCTCCGAAACCGCCTGCTGTAAGGCGTTGCGTTTGCCTTCGTCCATGACCAAGATAATGCTCCGTGGTTTGAGATGCTTCTCTGCTTTCTAAAGTGTACTGCATTCCGGGAATGCTGACAAGGGGAAAGCAGTCCGAGGGTGCAAGCAAATGCCGTAGAAGCACTTTTCGGGATCTCACCCCTCCCCCGCCGCCTACGGCGGCCGCCCCCTCCCCTCCCTTACTGAAGGGAGGGGAGGGGGAAGGCGGAGGCTGTCCTAACGAAGGACAAGCCTCCGCCAGGGGGTGGGGAGAGATCTGGCCATACGATAGCCTTATCTACAACATTTGAGTGCACCCGCAGTCCGAGGCTTCACGAGGCTTTCGAGGGCGGGGCCGACGAGTTTTGCGGGGGCTTGGGTTCGGCGCGAGTGTTGGGTGCATCGGGCGGAATGAAAAGCGTCGCCCCGCAGTAGGGGCACTTCACAATGCCCTTGCCGACGAATTCGCGGGTGCCGCCGCAGTTGGGGCAGATGTTGCTGACCACTTTGGCGGCGTCGCTGGCGTAAAAGGTCATGCTGTCCCAATCGATGTAGCCGGTGAACAGCCCCAGGCTGACCAGGTCGTAGATGGCCTGGGTGATTTGTTCGCGCGTCATCTTCAGTTCGACCATTACCTGCCCGAGCGAGACTTGCCCATGGCTTTGAATCATTCCCAGCAGGCGCTGGAGTTTTTCGGCCTCGGCGGCTTCGGCGGCTTCGCTCTTGCCTTTGACCACCAGATACACGCCGATCGCGCCCAGCACCAAAGCGGGTAATGCACCGAAAAGGATGAAGCCCAGCACCGCGCCCGGCACGGTGAGCCTATGCACGGCGAGGCCGCTGCCCACGAAGCCGCCCGCCAGCAACAGGGCGGCCACGGCCAGCCCGATGGCAATCCAACCGCTGGTTTTTCCGACGTTCATGCTGTTCCCTCCGGGAGATAGAGTCTATCCGAATCCGCTGGAGCCGCCGCCACCACCGCCTCCTCCGCCTCCGCCGCCGGAAAAGCCGCCGCTGCTGCTGGGGCTGCTGCTGAACGCCGAGGCTGCGCTGTTGAGCGTGTCCATCAGGCTATT
>JALSPT010000187.1 GCA_026985785.1 Anaerolineales bacterium | reverse complement strand
ATGCCTAAGGTTTCGGCGGCGATTTGTGCCATCGCGGTGTGGTGCCCCTGGCCGACTTCTGCCCCGGCAATGTACACGGTCGCGTGGGTGATTTCTTCCTCGCCTTCCAGCACCACGCGCGCCCAACTGTTTTCGGGGAAGCCAAACGAAAAGCCGACGTTCTTGAACGCCAGCGCAATCCCCACGCCGCGCCGGATGTTCGGGCGCGGCAGCCCTTCCCAGCGGGGCCAGGTGGTATCGTCGGCGTCTTCGGGGCGATACCAGCCCTGCGGCCCCTCACGCCAACCGGCGGCTTTGGCGGTTTCGGCCAGCACCTCGGCGGCGCTCACCCCCGGCGGGATCGGCGTGCCCACCGACATGATGCTGCCCTCGCGGAAGACGTTGCGCATCCGCAGTTCCACCGGATCCATGCCCAACGCCTCGGCCAGGCGGTTCATCTGCATCTCGGCGACAAAACTGCCCTGCGGCCCGCCGAAGCCGCGGAACGCGCCGGAAGGCACATTGTTGGTGTACACCGCGTAGCCGTCCACCCACACATTGGGGATTTCGTAGGGGCCGGTGCAGGTGATGACCGCGTTGCCGAGCACCTTGTTGCTGGTGTACCAGTACGCGCCGCCGTCGGCAATGAGTTCCACCTGCGCGGCGATAACCTTGCCCTCTTTGGTCGCGCCCCATTTGGCACGCATGTAATAGGGATGGCGTTTGTGGTGGCCGATGATGGATTCTTCCCGGCTCCAGATGATTTTCACCGGGCGGTCGATGCCTTTTTGGTGCAATTTCCAGGCGGCCAGGGCAAGCACAATCTGCACCGACATGTCCTCCCTCCCGCCGAACGCGCCGCCGATGGCAGGGTAGATCACCCGAATTTGCTCCTCGGGCAGGTTCAGCGCGTGGGCGACCTGTTCCTGGTCTTCGTGCGTCCACTGGCCGGCCACATAGAGCGCGATGCGGCCTTCTTCGTCGATGAAGGCTACCCCGGCTTCGGGCTGCAGGTAGGCGTGCTCCTGGGCGGGAGTGAAGTATTCCCCCTCCACGATGACGTCGGCCTGGGCGAAGGCGGCTTCGACGTTGCCCTTGCGGATGCGGTCGTGGGTGAAAACATTGGTGCCGAGTTCGGGGTGCAGCAAGGGGGCGTCGGGCTGCATGGCTTTCCGCGGGTCGGTCACCACCGGTAGGTCTTCGTAGGTCACCTCGATGAGATCGCGCGCCTGCTCGGCGATTTCTTCGCTCTCCGCGACGATGACTGCCACCTGGTCGCCGACGAAGCGCACCCGATCGGCGTAAGGCTTGTTGGAGCCGGGGCCGCACAGCACCGGCTGGTCGGGCTCCATCAGGCCGTATTCGTTGTTGGGCACGTCTTTGGCGGTCAACACCAGCAGCACGCCCTCCAGGGCTTCGGCCTTGGAGGTGTCGAGGCGCACAATGCGGGCGTGGGGACGCCCGGCGAAGAGGATTTTCATGTACGCCATGTTGGGGAGGTTGATGTCGCCGGGGTACAGGGCTTTTCCGGTGACTTTGTCGGTCGCGTCGAGGCGGCGAAGCGATTGGCCGAGGACGTTCATGGGAAACCTCCGGGAGTGGTGGTTGGTTGCCTGGTTACCTGGTTGCTTGGTTACATGGTTGCGTGGTTACATGGTCGCGTGGTGGCGTGGCGGCCTGCGCCTGGGCGTCATTCGGCGCCCGCCATTCGCCATTCCTCATTCCTCACTCCTCATTCCTCATCCGCACCCCCCCCCGCCTCGCGGGTCAGCAGGCGGCGCAGGATAGCGATGGCGGAAGCGTAGGTGGGATCCATGCCGTAATAGGACAGGCTGCCAGCCCCCAGATTCTTGCCTTTGCTCAGCGGGGTGTCGGAAGCGTAGTGGATGATGCCCAGGTCGAAGGGGATTGCGCCTGCGGGGGTGTGGACGATTTCATCCACCGGGTAGCGTTTGGGGCGCACCATTTCATAGATCGCGGAGAGGTAGGGGCCGGCTTCCATCTCGATATCGGTGTAGCCCTCGCGGTAGAACACGCCCATGTAATCCTTGGTTTGCAGGAAGG
>JALSPT010000186.1 GCA_026985785.1 Anaerolineales bacterium | reverse complement strand
AGGTCGGCGACGTCCAGCCAGTGGGCGGCGTCGTGCACGGCCAGGGCCAGCAGCGCCGCGGAGAAGGTCGCGCCGTTGGTCACCGCCAGCCCCTCTTTGGCGCCCAGCACGATGCGGGGAATGCCCGCGGCCTGCATGGCTTCCTTGCCGGTCATGCGGCGGCCGCGGTAGGTTGCCCACCCCGATTCTTCTTCGCGGTCGGCGGCGTCGGTGGTGAGCACCAGGCCGAGGTGGGCCAACGGCGCCAGGTCGCCCGAGGAGCCCATCGAGCCTTGCGAGGGCACTTCGGGCGTCACGCCGCGGTTGAGCATCGCCAGCAGCGTTTCCACCAGCAGGAGGCGCACCCCCGAAAAGCCGATAGCCAAGGTGTTGGCGCGGATGAGCATCGCCGCCCGCACGACGTCTTCGGGCAGCGGCGCGCCGGTGCCCACAGCGTGGCTGAGGATCAGGTTGCGGCTCAGTTGAGCAGCCTGTTCGGCGGAAATGCGGCGGTTGGCAAAGATGCCGAAGCCGGTGTTGATGCCGTACACCGGCTTGCCGGCGGCGAGGATGTCTTCCACCCAGCCGTGGCCGCGTTGCAGGCGCTCACGGGCGGCGGGGGCAAGGCGCACCTTCTCGCCGCGGCGCGCCACGGCGACGATGTCGTCCAGGGTAAGGTGGTGTCCGTCGATGGTGATCATGGGGAAAGTTTACCACCACAACCGCGCCACCAGCACGGCCACCAGGGGCACGGTGAGGTTGTCGATTTCGGCCAGGGGCAGCGATTCTGCTGCCGTCGCAGCCAGCGCCACCCAGGAAAGCGGCGCGAGGTAGGCGGTTTGGAGCATGCTGGCCTTGTGGGCTTGCTTGGGCAAGATTATAGCAGAAGTGAAGAGACGCCAAGGCAGGGGAATAAAAAAGGCCACCTTAGAGGTGGCCTCAGGGGAAGCATTTGGGGAAATCTTACGGCAAACGGAAGGTTTGATTCGAAACATCAAAGACCCATGGGCCGGCGATGGTATGGGTAAGTGCTTTTTGAACACGCTGATATGCTTCATCCATGCTCATGTTGTCCGGTTTGCGCACAACTTCACAGCCTCCCACGCCTTCCTGAGAAACTGCTTGGACTTCAATGCCTTGCACGGCAAGCACGGTGTTGAGGGCGTTGCAGTCTGGCTGTTCAGGGACGCTTTGTTCGAGGGAAACAATTTCCACTCGCTTGACGTTGAGCGTCTTTCTTTCCTTTGGCCAGGGGAAGTAGAGCAAGTCACATCGCCAGTAATGGCCTTGCCGTTGCTCGATGCGGGTTGCAGAGAGCATTTCCATCGCGATAGCGCCTGACGAGGTCAGAAGTCGGGCTTGCTGGATTTGCCAATCCACAGCAGGGATCTGAGAGCAGACATGGGCAACGAGGTAAAAGGCGTCGCCTTCAGCACGTTTGTCCAGCCCTATGAGTTCCATGGAGAGTCCCTGAGCGCTCACACGCCGAGGAATTTTGGTGGCAACGGGTGTGTATACGCCCTGGGCAAGCACGTGGTCGTTTGTTTCGGATTGTGGAATGGTGGCCGGGAGGGGTGTTTCAATGATAGGTTGAGGGGGCGCGCTTGGGGCGACAGGAGGGCGTGCCAGGGCAGGTTTCCCCGCGCACGCGGCGAGGAGTAGCACACTGAAAACGAGTATACGGCGCATGGTTCTCTCCTGTTACAAAACTATCTCCCTTCCCCAACCTTGTCAATCGGTACTTTTGTCCTACTCGAGGGGAAGTAAGGAGACAAGTTCGGCCAGGACAAACGTTTCTTCTAACCTTAACCTTTCCTTTTCGCTTAGGCTGCCAGAGTTGAGCGCCAAAGCATCTTGAGCAAGGCATAGCAGTGTCTCTTTGGAAGCCCCGCTGGAGGTTGGGCAAGCGTTTGGGTTTTACCACCACAACCGCGCCACCAGCACGGCAACCAGGGGCACGGTGAGGTTGTCGATTTCGGCCAGGGGCAGCGATTCTGCTGCCGTCGCAGCCAGCGCCACCCAGGAAAGCGGCGCGAGGTAGGCGGCGAAGGGCGCCGGGAAGACGCCTGCCGCGA
>JALSPT010000185.1 GCA_026985785.1 Anaerolineales bacterium | reverse complement strand
CCGAAATGGCCGTGGAAGGATTTGACGCGCCCGATGGTCTTGGGCGGCGTGGCGAAGCCGTAGAGCGGCGGCAGGTCGTCGGTGGCCGGTTCGGTTTCCACCACCACCGGCGCAGGCAGGAAATCGGCCAGATGCGGCGCGCACACCACCGGCCCGCTGCCCGGACCGCCGCCGCCGTGGGGCGTGGCGAAGGTCTTGTGCAGGTTGAGGTGCATCACATCGAAGCCCAGATCGCCGGGGCGGGCAATGCCCAGCAGGGCGTTCAGGTTGGCGCCGTCGCCGTACACCAAGCCGCCCGCAGCGTGGACGGTCTCGATGACCTCCAGCAGGTGCTCCTCGAACAAGCCTAAGGTGTTGGGGTTGGTGAGCATCAGCCCGGCCACGGTGTCGTCGCATTCGGCCTTCAGGGCTGCCAAATCGATGTTGCCGCGCGCATCCGAGGGGATTTCCACTACCCGAAAGCCGCTCATGGCGGAAGAGGCCGGGTTGGTGCCGTGCGCCGAGTCGGGCACCAGGACTTTGTTCCGTCGGGTGTCGCCGCGGTCCTGGTGATACGCCCAAATCATGTGCACGCCGGTCAGTTCGCCGTGCGCGCCGGCGGCGGGTTGCAGGCTGCAGGCGGCAAAGCCGGTGATTTCCTTCAAGGCTTCCTGCAGTTCGTACATCAGACGCAGCGCGCCCTGCACGGTTTCCGCCGGTTGGAGGGGGTGCAGGTGGGCAAAGCCGGGCAGCCGCGCCAGCGCCTCGTTCACCTTGGGGTTGTACTTCATCGTGCAGGAGCCGAGGGGGTAGAAGTTGATGTCCACCGCGTGGTTGAAGTGGGAAAGGCGGGTGTAATGGCGCACCACGTCCACCTCGGACACCTCGGGCAGGGGCAAATCGTCCCGCACCAGGCCCGCCGGCAGGGGCGAGCGCGGCACGTCCACATCGGGAAAGCGCACGCCCTGCCGCCCGGGCGAGGAAAGTTCCACGATCAGGGGTTCGCGCACTTTGGCGGTCATGGATGCACCTCCGCCAGGGATTCCGCCAGCAGGTCGATTTCGTCCGGCGGGTTCATCTCGGTCACGGCGATGAGCAGCACGTTGCGGAAGGCGTCGCCGTAGGCTTCGCCCAAGGGGTAGCCGGCGATGATGTCGTGTTCCAGCATGTGGGCGGCGATTTCGTCGGCGGGGGCGGGGCAGCGGAGGGCGAATTCGTTGAAGAACGGCGTCTCGGGGAAGAGCAGGTCGTAGCCTTCCAGGGCGGCCAGTTTGCGGGCGGCTTCGTGGGCGCGGTGGTAGTTCAATTCGGCCACCTGGCGCAGGCCGTGTTTGCCCAGCAGGCTGAGGTACACCGCCGAGGCTAAGGTCATCAGCCCCTGGTTGGAGCAGATGTTGGAGGTCGCCCGCTCACGGCGGATGTGCTGCTCGCGGGCGCTCAGGGTGAGGACGTAAGCCCGCTGGCCGCGGTCGTCCACCGTTTCGCCCACCAGCCGCCCGGCCATCTTGCGGACGAATTTCTTGCGGGTGGCGAACAGGCCGAGGTACGGGCCGCCAAACGAAAGCGGAATGCCGAGGGGCTGGCCTTCGCCGGTCACGATGTCGGCGCCCATTTCGCCGGGGGGCTTGAGCAGCCCCAGCGCCAGCGGGTTAACCGCCACGCCCAGCAGCGCGCCGCGGGCGTGCACGGCTTCGGCCAGGGCGGTGAAGTCGTAAATCCGCCCGAAGAAATCGGGGTATTGCACCATCACCAAGGCCGTCTGGTCGTCCACCAGGTCGAGCAGGGCCTCAGGCGGGGCGGCGGGGGGCAGGTCGTCGCCGGCGTAGCGGATGGGCGAGCCCTGGGTATAGGTGCGGGTGGTTTCCCGGTAGTGGGGGTGCAGCGAGGGGGAAAGCACCACCTTGGGGCGCTTGCCGCGGAAGACGTGGTAGGCCATGACGGCGGCCTCGGCCACCGCGGTCGCCCCGTCGTAGTGCGAGGCGTTGGCCACCTCCATGCCGGTGAGGGCGCAAATCAGGCTCTGGTATTCGAACAGCGCCTGGAGGGTGCCCTGGGAGATTTCCGGCTGGTAGGGGGTGTAGGCGGT
>JALSPT010000184.1 GCA_026985785.1 Anaerolineales bacterium | reverse complement strand
AGGCGAGTTTGGGTTGCTCAGGATGATGCACTGCGCCTCGGCGCTGTGCGCGGGCTGCGGTAAGGCGCAGGGGAGACGGATGGCGCGAGACACGTGCGACGCACCTGCAAGGTGCGTCGCACGTCACCCTTTGCTACTCAACGAAGGCCGGGTTTTTCCTTGAAAATGCACGAAGAGGAGAGGCGACCAGCAGACGGCGCGCACAACGAAAACGCCCTGCCATGTGGCAGGGCGAAGGGAAGGCGCCCCCGGCGCGACTCGAACGCGCAACCTACGGATTCGAAGTCCGGCGCTCTGTCCATTGAGCTACGGGGGCAAGGCGGCAAAATTATACCACTACCCGTTTGCCTGTTCCCGCAATTGCGTTAGCGCCTGGCGGTAGGCCTCGGCGTCGGGCGGTTCCAAAGCCAGAATGGCTTCGATGGCCTGGATGGCATCTTCGGCGCGCCCCTCGTCGAGGAATTTCTCCCCCGCGGCGTCGTAGGCGGCCATCGCTTGCTGCTTTTGCCCCAGCGCGTTGTAGAGCCGTCCCAGCAGGAGTTGGAGTTCTCCGATGTGGGGGTGTGCTTCGCTCAGGTTGCGGAGGAAGGTCAGCGCGGTGTCGGCTTTGCCTGCGTGTTGCAGGTGTTGGAGGTAGTCGTCCAGTTCCGCCACCGCCTGGGGTACCCGCCCCAGCCGTAGGTGCAGGTCGATGAGTTTGGTGCGCACCTCTTCGTCTTCCGGCTCCAGGGTGCGGATTTGCTCGTAGAACAAAGCCGCCTGCCGCCAATCCAGGCGCTGCTCGGCCAGGTCGGCCAGTTGCCGCAGGATCTGCAACTGCCACACCCGCCCGTTGGGTAAACGGCGTGCCAGGCGCAGGGCTTCTTCGTAGGTTTGGGCGGCTTGTTGCAGGTCGGCCAGTTGATAGTAGCCGTCGGCCATTTCCATGTAGTGGGCGATGGCTTCTTCCAGTTTGTTTTGGCGGATGAGGGCTTCGATCAACCGCCGATGGGCGTCGACGCGGGTGGGGTTGATGTCCAATACCTTGCGGTAGAGTTCCACCGCGCGCTGGGCGTTGCCTCGGATGAGGTAAGTGCGCGCCACGGCAAGGTATTTCTCCTCGGCGGCTTCCAGCAAGCCGCGCTGCACCAAGATGTCGGCCATGAGGATGTGGAGGGGCAGGTAGGCCGGAGCGTAAGCCAGGGCGAGTTGGGCCTCTTCCAGGGCTGCGCCCCATGCCCCTTGCGCCATCAGGTCGTGCACCCGCTCCAAGGCGTCCACGATGCGCCCGCTTTGAGCCTCCAACATCATATCGGCCAGGGGGAGCAACGCGTCTCCTGGCCGGCTCTGGAGCAACTGCTCCCTGGCCTGGCGGACGCGATGATGCCAATCGGGGTGCCCCAAGAGTTGCTCGACGTTTTCGGCGATCCGCTGGAGCACTTCCCGGTCGTCCTCGCTGCCCACCTGGGCGATGATCGGCTCGTAGAGTTGCCCCAGCGCGTCGGCGTGCTCCGGCGGCACGGCGGTCATGTCGGCCAGGCGGAGGGCTTCCAGGTAGTGCTGCGCGGCTTCAGCCGGTTTGCCTATCTGGCGATAGGCCCGCCCCGCCAGCAAATGGCTGGCCAGCGCGAAATCGGGGTGGGGCATGGCACGCTGCAAATACTGCAATGCCTCTTGCGGCTGGCCGGTTTCCATCAGCAGGAAGCCATAATCGAAATACGCCGCGGCGTGATCGAGGCCGGCATCCAGGGCGCGCCGCAACTCCTCGGCGGCCTGGGCGTAATTGCCGCGCGTTTGCTCGTCCACCACCTGCCCCAGGAGCAGGAGGATGCGTCGGCGTTGTTGTCGGCGGTCGGTGGGGTTGGTCAGGCCGCGCACCAAGGCGTCCAGCCCACTGGGGCGGTCGGTGGGGCCTTCGTCGGTGTCTTGCTCGGCTTGCTCGAACAGCACTTCGGCGATGCGGGTCAGCGCCCGTTGTTGGGCTTGAGCGATGGGGTCGCCTTCCGGCTCTTCTTCGGTGGGCGTGTCGGTCTCATTGGCGGCTTCACGGGTGCTGGCGGTGGCTTCGCGGATTTTGGCCATCCGGAGGGGGTTGGTGCCGCCGCGGGGGCGCTTGGGAAGGGGCAGCGGGGTACCGTTGGCCAGCGCGGCCAATGCCTGCCGCACTTTGGGGTCGTCGGGAACCAACGCAGCCGCGCGTTTGGCGGCCTGGATGGCTTCCTGCACTTTGCCCTGCCGTTGCAGCAGCGCCGCCACGGCCAGGTACTCTTCCACTGCTCGGTCGATCTGCTTGAGCCGATCGTAAATTAGCGCCAGGTGGGAATGCGCTGTCAGGTGTTGAGGCTCCAGCCGCAGGACGCGCAGGTAGTTGTCCACGCCGCGTTTCACTTCACCCCGCCGCATGAAGCGGTCGGCAGCCTGCAGTGCTGCCTGCACGGCCAGTTGGAGGTTCCCCTGCCGTTCGTGGATTTGAGCCATCTTTTCCCAGGGCACCGGCTCTTGGGGAGCTGTTTTGGCAGCCTGGATGTAGGCTTGCAAAGCCTCTTCGTAGGCATGTTGTTCGAACAGAGCCAGTCCCAGGCTGGTAAGGGCCTGATAGTCGTTCAGTTTGGCCTCCAACGCCTGGCGGTAATACGTCGCCGCCTGTCGCCAGTCCAGGTCCCAGGCGGCGGAATGCCCGGCGTTCATGGCTTCCTGATATTTTTTCTCGGCTGGGTTCATGCGTTTAGCCTCCCTGAAAGGGCAGCCTCTGAAAGATGGGGTGTGTGGCGTGGAAAAAGCCTCGGCTGGGGGTTTCCTCGTTCCCGAAACGGCTGATGCCAATGCGGCTTCCTCTATTTTAGCAGATTTTGGCTCCCCTTCTCGTGGGAACGGCAGAAACGAACACGGGCGCAGCCGAGCCGCGCCCGTGTCCCTGCTTTGTTCTTTCTGCCTTAGCCCGTGGGCAGAGGGAGAGCGGAAGATGCGCTTTCTTCTTTGCTGCTGCGCAAGAAAATGTGGCCTTCCTCGTCCACGTCCACTACGATGGCTGCGTTTTCGCCGAATTGGCCCGCCAGCAGGGCTTCGGAGATGGCGTCTTCCACCTGCTGCTGGATGACGCGGCGCAGCGGGCGGGCGCCCATTTCGGGGTCGTAGCCCAATTCGGCCAGCCGCTCCAGCGCGGCTTCGGTGGCGATCAGCCGGTGGCCGTGCTCGCTTAGCCGCTGCTGCACTTTGTCCAGTTCCAACGACACGATTTGGCGGATGTCCTCTTTGCTCAGGGCGCGGAAGACGATGACCGCATCGACGCGATTGATGAATTCGGGGCGGAAGACGCGCTTCAGCGAATCGAGCAGTTTCTTGCGCATTTCTTTGTAGGAAAGACGCTCTTCCAGGGCCTGATCGCGCTGCAGGTTGAAGCCCAGCGCGGTTTGCCGTTTGATCATGTCGGCGCCGACGTTGGAGGTCATGATGATCAGGCTGTTGCGAAAGTCTACCTTGCGGCCTTTGGCGTCGGTCAGGTGGCCTTCTTCCATGATCTGCAACAGCATGTTGTGGACGTCGGGGTGGGCTTTCTCGATTTCGTCGAACACCACGACCGAGTAAGGTCGGCGGCGGATGGCTTCGGTGAGTTGCCCGGCTTCTTCGTAGCCCACGTAGCCGGGCGGCGCGCCGACCAGGCGGCTGGTGGTGTGGCGTTCCATGAATTCGGACATGTCCAACTGGATGAGCGCCTCTTCGCTGCCGAAGAGGAACTCGGCCAGGGCTTTGGTGAGCGCGGTTTTGCCCACGCCCGTGGGGCCGAGGAAGAGGAAGGAGCCGACGGGGCGGCGGGGGTCTTTCATTCCGGCGCGCGCCCGCCGCACGGCTTTGGCAATTGCTTCGATGGCTTCGTCTTGCCCTACGATGTGCTGTTTGAGTTCTTCTTCCATGTGGAGCAGGCGGGCAGATTCCTCTTGCGCCAGTTGCATCACCGGCACGCCCGTCCACATGGAGACCACTTCGGCGATGTCGTCCGAGGTCAGGGTAGGGCTGGTGTCGCGATCCCAGCCGGTGCGCAGTTGTTCCAGTTGGTGTTCCAGGGCGCGAAGTTGTTCTTGCAGGGCATAAACCTCTTCGGCCTGGTTGTTTTCCAGCGCCAGGGCGAGGCTTTCCCGCAGGCGGCGCATTTCTTCGATGACGGCGCGGCTTTCCTGCGCCGCCGGGCTTTTGTACATCCGCACCCGCGAGGCCGCTTCGTCGATCAGGTCGATGGCCTTGTCGGGCAAAAAGCGGTCGGTCACATAGCGCGCCGAGAGTTTGGCCGCGCTTTCCAGTGCCTCGTCGGAAATGCTGAGGTGATGGTGCTCCTCGTACACCGGTCGTACGCCTTTGAGGATGGCGACCGTCTCTTCCACGGTGGGCTCGTCCACCATCACCGGCTGGAAGCGGCGTTCCAGCGCGGCATCGCTTTCGATGTACTGGCGGTATTCGTCCAGGGTGGTGGCGCCGATGACTTGCAACTCGCCGCGCGAGAGGGCGGGCTTGAGGATGTTGGCAGCATCCACCGCGGAACCGGCCGCGCCGGCGCCTACCAGCATGTGGAATTCGTCGATGAACAGGATGGCTTCCGAGGCTTTCAGTTCGTCGATCACCCGCTTGAGGCGTTCTTCGAACTGGCCACGGTACATCGTACCGGCCACCAGTGAGCCGACGTCCAGTTGTAGCACACGTTTGCCCAGCAGCGGCGCGGGCACGTTGCCCTCCACGATGCGCTGCGCCAGCCCTTCGACGATCGCGGTTTTGCCCACGCCGGGTTCGCCGATGAGGGCGGGGTTGTTTTTGGTGCGGCGCGCCAGGATCTGGATGACGCGCTCGATTTCGGTCTCCCGTCCGATGACGGGGTCGAGTTGCCCCTCTTCGGCCAGCGCGGTCAGGTCGGTGGCCAGTTGCTGGAGGAGCGAGGGCTTTTGTTCCTTCTTTTTGCCGCGCCGCGGGGCACCCCTGCCGCCGGGAGTGGGGGTGGTCAACATGCCGCCGGGGTCTTTCAGCAGGCGGCGGGTCTGGTGGCGGATTTGGTCGGCGTTGATCCCCAGGCGGCGCAACACCTGCATGGCGGTGCTCTCCGGCAGGCGGATCAGGCCGAGCAGGAGGTGCTCGGTGCCGATGTAGGGGTGACCGAGGCGCTTGGCCTCTTCGAGGGCGTATTTGAGCACGGTTTGGGTTTCGGCAGCCAGGTCGAACTGGCCGCTGCTGTAACGGCCTGGCGGCGATTGGCGCGCGACCATTTCCTGGACGCGCGCGGGGTCCAGGCCGAGTTCGCGTAACACCCGCCCTGCCACGCCGCCTTCTTCGCGCACCAGCCCGAGCAGCAGGTGTTCGGTGCCGATCTGGTTGTGGCGCATCCGCTCGGCTTCTTCGTGCGCCAGGCTGAGCACGCGGCGGGCGCGTTGGGTAAAGCGTTCCATTCCAGCCAAGGTACTGCCTCCTTCTTGTTGGGGGCGGTCTGCCCCCTGGTTTTCACGCTCTCGCCCTGTAAGTGCTTGTTGCCAGGTGATCACGACAAGCCGAAGCACGGGCTGCGCTCTTGGAAGCGCGGTGAAACCAATTACATTCTACCAAAGTTTTGTCTGCTGTTGGATGGCGGGCGGTTTTCCTATCAATCTCTAATAAAAATTTGCAAAAATCGCTGCGGAGTGGCATAGAAAAAGCGCACCCGCCGGCGGCAGGTGCGCTGGTATGGCGTAGCAGGGCTGTTGGCTCAGGCGTTGTCGGCGTGTTCGGCGGTCTCCTGCGCCTCGGGTTCGTCGCTTTCCTCCGGGGCTGGTGCCGTGTCTTCGGCGGCAGGCGCTTCTTCGCCCATTTCTGCTTGCGGCTCGGGGCTTTCGGGCGCTGCTGCGGCTTCGGTGGCGGCTTCATCGGCCATCGCTTCGGCGGCGCTAAGCAGGGATTCCAGTTCCTCACCCGCTTCTTCCACGGCCATCCGCAGGTCGAGGTCGGCGTAGGCCAAGGAGTCGACTTTCTTCAGGCTCAGGCCGATGCGGCGGCGTTCGGGCTCGATGCGCACGATGCGCAGGGTGACCTCGTCGCCTTCGTGCAACACCTCGCGCGGGTGTTCGATGTGTTGGTCACTTAGTTCGGAGATGTGGATTAACCCTTCGAGGCCGTTCTCCAGGCGGGCAAAGGCGCCGAATTTCTCCAGGCGGGTGATCACGCCTTTGACCAGCATCCCTTCTCGCAGGCCTTTGATTTTCTGTTTCCAGGGGTCTTCTTGCAGTTGGCGAATGGAAAGCCCAATGCGTTTGCGTTCCCGGTCGACCTCGATGACCTTGACGGTGACTTCCTGCCCCACTTTGAGGACGTCGCTGGCCTTGCCGACCCGCTCCCACGAGATTTCGGAGAGGTGAACCAGCCCGTCGGCGCCGTCGATGTTGACGAAGGCGCCGAAACTGGTCAGGCTGGTGACCCGACCGGTGCGCACTTCGCCCACTTGAAGCGAGTCGAGCAGTTGTTCCTTGAGCATTTCGCGCGATTCCCGGGCAGCCGCCCGTTCGGAAAGGATCAGGCGGCGGCGTTCGCGATCCACTTCGATGACACGCACGGCAATCGGTTGCCCCACCAATGCTTTCCAGGCTTCCAGGTCTTTGTCGGGGCGGCCACCGCCCACCGAGAGGCGACGCTCGCGGCTGACCTGCGAAGCGGGAATGAAGCCGCGCAGGCGGCCAAAGCGCACGACCAGCCCGCCTTTGTTGACCCCGGCAATCACGCCGTGGAAGGTCTCTTTGGCGTCGCGCATGGCCTCGGCTTTGTCCCAGTCTTTGGCTTCCAGCGCGCGGGTGTAAGAAAGTTTGGCCGTGCCGTCGTTGTCAACCGAAAGCACGTACACCGGAATTTCGTTGCCGACTTCAATGGCGGCCTGTTCTTCCTCGCTCAGCCGCTCCAGATCGCGTTTGGGAATTACGCCTTCGGATTTGGCTCCGATGCCAACCAGAACTTCGTTGTCGGTAATGCTGGTGATGACGCCTGTCCGAATTTCCCCCGTTTTCGGGAACTCCACGGAAAAGCCTTCCTGCTCCAGGAGGGCTTCCATGGTCATTTGGGGTTCTTCTTCGTGGGCCTCTTCCGCTGCAGTGGGTTCAGGCGCAACCTCCTGCCCCTCGAGGGCTTCGTTCCATTCCATAGACCAACTCCATGAGTGAAAGATGAAGCAATTATAACATGACGGCAACAGTTTGCAACCTTTCGCCGACCGAATGGGTGCACTCAAATGTTGTAGATAAGGCTATCGTATGGCCAGATCTCTCCCCACCCCCTGGCGGAGGCTTGTCCTTCGTGAGGACAGCCTCCGCCTTCCCCCTTCCCTCCCTTCAGTAAGGGAGGGAAGGGGGAGGCCGCCGTAGGCGGCGGGGGAGGGGTGAGATCCTGAAAAGTGCTTCTACGACATTTGCTTGCACCCCAGCCGGATTCCGTTGCAATCCTGCGTGCCGTGGGGGCGGAAGGGGTTTTGGCGTGCCTTTTGGCGCGGTGTAGTACAATTTCCTCATGCTTGCCTGGTTCTTCGATTTGGATGGCACGCTTTACTCCGACCGCACGGGGTTGTGGCCGGCCATCAGCGAGCGAATTACCCGTTACCTGCAGCGCCGCTTGGGGTTGGACGCCGATGCTGCGCAGGCGTTGCGGCGGCGCTGGGTGGCGGCTTATGGCACCACCCTCCAAGGGTTGATGCACGAGCACCCCCAGGCAGCCGATCCGGCGGATTATTTCGCTTTTACCCACAATCTGCCCCTGGAGGATTACATTGCCCCCGACGGGCGCCTCCGAGAGGTGTTGGCAGCGTTGCCAGGCCGGCGTTGGATCTTTACCAATGCTGATGCCGCCCATGCTCGCCGGGTGTTGCGCTTGTTGGGTGTCGAAGACCTGTTCGTTGGTATCATCGACGTTTTCGCCGTGGGTTTGCAGCCCAAACCCGCCGCGCAGGCTTACCGGCGGGCGTTGAGGCTGGCGGAGGCTGTTCCTGCTGAAGCGGTGCTGGTGGACGACCGTCTGCAAAACCTCACCGCGGCGCGCCCGTTGGGTTTTTTCACCGTGTGGGTTGCCCGGCACCCTGAGCGCAGCGCGGCCTCGGCGGTCGATGCCGTCGTTCCCGGTGTTTACGCCCTGAGGGCGGATGTGGTGCTGCGGGAGGCAAGGAGGAGGTGAACATGCATGGCTGGCTGTGGGTGGTGATAGGTTTGGTGGCGGCAGTGACCTTGACCTTGTTGTTGGCTTATATTCTCCCTCGCCAGCGCCTGCACACCCAGATCGAACTGCTCTGGCGGGCGTTGAGGCATACCCGCTCGCCGTGGGCACGGGAAGACGCCGCCTGGGAACGCCTGGGCAAGGCCGTGGAGCAAATTCCGGAGGATCTGCGCCCGCCCGATGAGCCGTGATAGAATACCCCCATGAGCGTCCGAGTCGTTGCTACCAATCGCAAAGCCTTCCACGATTATTTCATCGATGAGACCTATGAGGCGGGCATCGTGTTGCAAGGCAGCGAAATCAAGTCGGTGCGCGCCGGGCGGGTCAGTTTGAAAGAGGCCTACGTCCGCATCGACGACAACCTGGAAGCCTGGTTGATCGACGCCCACATCGCGCCGTATGAATCCGCCAGCCACTTCAACCATGAGCCGCGTCGGCCGCGCAAACTGTTGCTCCACAAGCAGGAGATTTTGCGCTTATGGAACAAAGTGCGGCAGAAGGGCGTCACCATCGTGCCGCTGCGGATGTACTTGAAGGACGGCAAAGCCAAGGTGGAGATTGCGGTCGCCCGCGGCAAGAAAAAGTACGACAAACGGGCGGAAATCGCCCGCCGTGAGATGGAGCGGGAAATTCAGCGTGAACTCCGTCGGTATTGAGCGTATCCCTTCCTCGATTGGCGCCATCAACCGCCTGCCTGAGGCCGAAAAGCGGGCGATTTATCTCCGTACCGTGCCTGCT
>JALSPT010000183.1 GCA_026985785.1 Anaerolineales bacterium | reverse complement strand
GGCGCGCCCGGCAACTTCGCCACGCCAGGCAGTTTTCCAACTGGTGCTCACCCAGACCACCGCCGCCGTTTTGGGGCTGCTGGCGTGGCGCTGGTTCGGTCAACCGGCCAAAACCGAAGAGCAGGCCATCCGACAGGCCCTGCGCGCCGCCCCCCCTGCCGAAACGCCCACCGCCCTCACCCCCGCAGGCGCCGCCTGGGCGCGCCTCTACCAGCGCCTGCTTCTGGTGTACCGCCGCCACCAGGCCGAGCACGAACGCAACCTTCAAATCCTGGAAACCGTGCGCGATGGGCTGATTGTGCTCGGAAGCGATGGGCAGATCGTGTTTTACAACACCGCCGCAGCCCAATTGCTGGCCGCCCCGCCCGAAAAACGCCCCACCTCCCCCTCCCTGGCCCTGCTCACCGGCGACCACCGCCTCGTGGCGCTGTGGCAGACCTGCCGCGACGAAAAAAAGCCCCAACAGGCCACCCTCCACCTGCCGCGCAGCGCGCGCGACGCCGAAATCGTCGCCCTGCCACTGCCGGAAAGCGACCTCTGCGTGCTCACCCTGCACGACGTCACCGTGCAGCAGCGCGTCGAAGCCATGCGGCGCGACTTCATCGCCAACATTTCGCACGAACTGCGCACCCCACTGGCTTCGCTCAAGGTGCTTCTGGAAACCCTGGGGGAAGTGATGGAAGACGACCCCGAGGCGGCGCGGCGCTTCGTCCACCAAATGGAAAGCGCCACCGACACCCTGGTGCAACTGGTCTCGGAACTGCTGGAACTGGCACGAATAGAATCCGGTCAAGTGCCCCTCGATTTGCAACCGGTCCCCCTCCAACGCCTTTTGCTGCCGCCGATTGAGCGGCTCCGCCCCCAGGTTGCCCGCGCCGGCCTGCGATTGGAGATCGCGCTCCCCACCGCCGAGGTGTGGGTGTGGGCAGACGAAACCCGCCTGCCGCGGGTGGTCACCAACCTGGTGCACAACGCCATCAAGTTCACGCCGTCCGGCGGGCGCATCCGCGTGCACGCAGAAATCAACGCGGACGAAGTCGCCGTCCACATCAGCGACACCGGCATCGGCATCCCGCGCGACGCCCTGCCGCGCATCTTCGAGCGCTTCTACAAACTGGAGCCCTCCCGACAGAGCAGCGGCACCGGCTTAGGGCTGGCCATCGCCAAGCACTTGGTGCAAGCCCACGGGGGACAGATTCGCGTTGCCAGCGTGGAAGGCCAGGGGAGCACCTTCACCTTCACCCTCCGGCGCGCCCCCATACCATCGAAAGAGCAACCTTAATCCAATCTTAACCCAACGTTGAGACAATCCTAAGCCTCTATTGACACACCCTTGACCCTTGGGTGGTATCCTCAAGGCGAATACAAACCTAACCCAAGGAGAAGAAAATGAAACGAAAGTTGTGGTTCGTCCTTGCTCTGCTGGTCATCACCGCGACCGTGCTGAGCGCCTGCGGCGGTAATTCGGCAGGCAACATCAAGCCACCTGCTCCCGCCGCTACCAGCAACACCGCCAACAACAACACCGCCAACAACAACACCGCCAACAACAACACCGCCAACAACAACAACGCAGGCAGCAGCAGCGCAGGCAACAGCAGCGCCAACGGCCCGATCGTGCTCAACGGCGCCGGGGCAACCTTCCCGTTGCCGGTGTACACCGAGTGGATTCAGATGTACAAGTCGGTCGCACCCAATGTGACCATCAACTACCAGGGCATCGGCTCCGGCGGCGGCCAAAAGGCCATCTTCGACGGCACGGTGGATTTCGCCGGTTCGGATTCGCTGCTCAGCGAAGAGCAATACAAGAAGATGCCCGACCTCCAGATGCTGCCCATGCTGGCGGGCGCGGTCGTGCCGATTTTCAACATCCCCAACGTCGATTCCCTCGTGCTCGACGGCCCCACCCTGGCGGCCATCTACCTGGGCAAAATCACCAAGTGGAACGATCCCGCGATCGCCAAACTCAACCCCAACGTCTCTCTTCCCGATGAGGCCATCACCGTTGCCCATCGCTCCGATGGCTCCGGCACCACCGAAATCTTCACCTCCTACCTCGGCGCGGTCAGCCAGGAATGGAAGGACAAGGTCGGCATTGGCAAGGCCGTCGAATGGCCGGTGGACAACATGGGCCAGGGCGTGGGCGGCAAAGGCAACCCCGGTGTAGCCCAGGCTGTGCAGTCCACACCTTACTCTATCGGCTATGTGGAACTGGCCTACGCCAAGAGCAATCACATCCCCGCCGCCAAACTGGTCAACGCCGCCGGGAACGTGGTCGAAGCCAACGCAGAAACCATGCAAGACGCCATGGCCGCCTTCGCCGACGCCTTCGACGAACGCCTGACCGCCAAAATCGTCAACGCCCCCGGCAAAAAATCCTGGCCGATCATGGGCTACACCTACCTCATCATCCACATGAAAGACAACAAAGACTGCGCCAAGACCAAAGCCTTGCTGAACTTCATCAAGTGGGCGATCACCAGCCCCGAAGCCGCCAAGAAAGCCGCCGAACTCGGCTACGCCGCGCTGCCGCAGGCTGTGCAGCAAAAAGTGCTCGCCAAACTGCAGCAGGTGGAATGCAACGGGCAAAAAGTGATGCCGTAAACATGGCGTCATGCCACAATAACGCCAATTCAGGGAATCGGGGGCACGGGTGGTTATCCGTGCCCCTCCTGCCCGTCTCTGCCGGTTCATCTCGCTCATAGGAGTTGCCATGCGCAAGGCAAGCACACCTCCCCAAACGGACGGTGGCTGGCGCGCAGCCCTGACCCGCCGCCTGGAACACGGCGACCTGATCTGGCGCTTTGCCCTCAGCCTCGCCGCCATCGCCACCGTGGCACTCATTATCTGGATTGCCTGGAGCATCTGGGTCGACTCGGCCCCCTCGCGCCAGGCTTTTGGTTTAAAGTTCATCTCCCCGTGGGCCAAACAGTCATGGAACCCGGTGTTGGACAAATTCAACGCCTGGCCGGCCATCTACGGCTCGCTGGTGACCGCCTTCCTGGCCCTGCTCATCGCAGTGCCATTCAGCCTGGCAATCGCCATTTTCCTCTCGGAACTCGCGCCGCCTCGCCTGCGGGGCGTGCTCAACTACATGGTCGAAATGCTGGCCGCCGTGCCCAGCGTGGTGTATGGCCTGTGGGGCATCTATGTCTTCCTGCCGCTGGTGGTGGTGCCCTTGGGGAACCTCCTCGCTGCCACGCTGGGGAAAGTGCCCGCTCTGGCGATCTTCTTCCGCGGCCCAATTCCCGCCTCCGGCCTCAGCCGCCTGGGCGCGGCGCTCATCTTGGTCATCATGATCACCCCCACCATCACCGCCGTCAGCCGCGATGTGCTGCTGGCCATCCCTCGCTCGCAACGCGAAGCCTCGCTGGCCTTGGGCGCAACCCAGTGGGAAACCGTGTGGAAGGTGCTCATCCCCTACGGCCTCTCCGGCATCTTGGGCGCGGTCATCCTGGGCTTAGGGCGCGCCATCGGCGAGACCATGGCCGTCACGATGGTCATCGGCAACACCACCGGCGGCGGCTATTCCATCCTGCGCCCCGGCTACACCATGGCCAGCATCATCGCCAACGAGTTTGCCGAAGCCGTCAGCGACATGCACGCCTCGGCGCTCATCGAAATCGGCGTGGTGCTGTTTGCCATCACCCTGCTGCTCAACGCTTTCGCCCGCTGGCTGGTGTGGCGCGTCAACCGCCGCACCGTGGGGAGGTGAACCGTGAACCGCTCCGGCTTGTTCGCCCAAATCGACCTTCGGCGGGTGTACCGCCGCCGCAAAATCGTGAACACGGTCATGCTCAGCCTGACCGGCCTCGCCACCCTGCTGGCCGTCATCCCTCTGGTGTGGATTACGGTGTACGTCCTCATCAAAGGGGGCGCTTCCATCAATCTGGATTTCTTCATCCACCTGCCGCGCCCGATGGGCACGCCCGGCGGCGGCGTGTTGCAGGCCATCGAAGGCTCTTTCGTGATGGTCGTGCTGGCCTCGCTGTTCTCCATTCCTCCCGCGCTGCTGGCCGCGTTCTACCTGGCGCATTCGCCCAACACCCCGCTCGCCAACGCCTTGCGCTTCAGCACCGATCTGCTTTCCGGCGTGCCTTCCATCGTCATCGGCCTGTTCGGCTATGCCATCATCGTGGTATACCAGAAACACTACTCGGCCTTGGCCGGGGGGGTGGTGCTGGCCATCATCATGCTGCCGGTGGTGCTCCGCTCGGCGGAGGAAATGCTCAAACTGGTGCCCAAAGAACTGCGGGAAGGCGCGCTGGCCTTGGGCTCGCCGGAATGGCGGGCGGCCATCTCGGTGCTGCTGCCCGCCGCGGCGGAAGGCATCGTGACCGGCATCATGCTGGCCATCGCCCGCGCCACCGGCGAAACCGCGCCCCTGCTGTTCACCGCCTTGGGCAACGACAACTACGAAATCGGCAACATCATCCGCCAGGGCATCCACTACCACCAAAGCCTCGGCCAGATCATCGGCAACATCGTCAGCCAACCCACCGACGCCCTGCCGCTCACTCTGTGGAAATATGCCCAGCAGCCCTACCCCGAACGCGTGCAGCAGGCCTGGGCGGTCGCCCTGGTGCTGATGCTGTTCGTCCTGCTGCTCAACATCGTGGCCCGCCTGTGGCTGGCTTCCGCCAAGCGCCACCGCCGCTAATCCCTCACGGAGAGAAGGTGAACCATGCCTGAACCCCTTGCCACCAAAATGGAAGTGCAAAACATTTCCGTTTTCTACAAAGATTTCAAAGCCCTCAACGACATCAGCCTGCCGATCTACGCCAACCGCATCACGGCCATCATTGGCCCGTCGGGGTGCGGCAAATCCACCCTGCTGCGCTCGCTCAACCGGATGAACGACCTGGTGCCCGGCCATCGGCTGGAAGGCAAAGTGCTGCTGGACGGCGAAGACATCTATGCCCCCAATGTGGACGTCGTGGACGTCCGCCGACGGGTGGGGATGGTCTTCCAGCGCCCCAACCCCTTCCCGATGAGCATTTACGACAACGTCGCCTTCGGACCCCGGCTGTACGGCATCAAATCCAAAGCCGTGCTGGACGAGATCGTGGAAAAAAGCCTGCGCGGCGCGGCGCTGTGGGACGACGTCAAGGACAAACTGAAGCAATCCGGCATGGCGCTTTCTGGCGGTCAGCAACAGCGGCTGTGCATCGCCCGCGCCATTGCCATCGAGCCGGAAGTGCTGCTGATGGACGAACCGGCCAGCGCGCTCGACCCCGTCGCCACCCTGCGCATCGAAGAACTGGCCATCCGCCTGAAAGAAAACTTCACCATCGTGATCGTCACCCACAACATGCAGCAGGCTGCCCGCATCTCGGATTTCACCGCTTTCCTGATGATGAACGAAGAACGGGCCGGCGAACTGGTAGAATTTGGCGACACATCCACCCTTTTCACCCGCCCCAAAGACCAACGCACGGAAGACTACATCACCGGTCGCTTTGGCTGACGCCGGAAGGAGAAACCTCACATGCTGCGCAAAGCCCTGGAAACCAAAATCCAAGCCCTCAAAGACGAAATCCTCGTGCTGGGGAGCATGGTCGAGCAGGCCATGCGCGATGCCATCGATGCCCTCAAGCGCCGCGACATCGCCGCCGCCCACCGCATCTATCGCGACGACGCCAAGATCAACGCCAAGCGCTTCGAAATCGAAAACGAAACCCTGATTGCCATTGCCACCCAGCAGCCGATGGCGCACGACCTGCGGGTGCTGGCGTCCATTCTTGAGATTGCGGGCGAACTGGAGCGCATGGGTGACTATGCGAAAGGCGTCGCCAAGATCAACATCCTGATGGGCGACCAGCCGCTGCTGAAACCGCTCATCGACCTGCCCCGCATGGTCGAAATCACGACCTCGATGCTCCACCGCGCCCTGGTGGCCTTCGTCGAAGGCGACGTCGAAACCGCGCGCGCCATTCCCCAAGAGGACGACACCATCGACGCCCTCTACAACCAGATTTACCGCGAACTGATCACCTTCATGATTCAGGACCCCCGCACCATCGACCGCGCCAACTACCTGCTATGGACGGCGCACAACGTGGAGCGCATGGCCGACCGGGTGACCAACATCTGCGAGCGCACGCTCTTCGTCGCCACGGGCGAAATGGTGGAATTGGATACTGCCGACGACGAACTCACCGCCGACGACGCCCCGGCAAAATGAGCCGCCGCAAAGTGCTCTTCCTGTGTACCGGCAACTCCTGCCGCAGCCAGATGGCCGAGGCGTTGACCAACGCCCGCTACGGCGACCGCTGGGAAGCCTACTCGGCAGGCACCGTCCCCGCGGGCTATGTGCACCCCAAGGCGCTGCAAGTGCTGACCGAAGTCGGTATCCACCACCAGGGGCGCTCCAAAAGCGTGGCCGAGGTGCGCGATGTGGCCTTCGACCTGGTGGTGACGGTGTGCGACCGGGCCAAAGAAACCTGCCCGGCCTGGCTGGGGTCGGGCGTCAAAATCCATCGCGGCTTCCCCGACCCCGCCGAAGCCACCGGCAGCGAAGAAGAAGTGCTGGCCGTCTTCCGCCAGGTGCGGGATGCGATCGCGGCCATGCTGGCCGACGTGCTTAGCGCGCCGCCTCAGCAGGCGACGCGCCTCCAATTCGATCTGGGCGACCCAGGAGAAAAAGCGGCGGGCTGAACGCCCTCACGCCTATTCGAAAATCCAGCGGTCTACATCGCGCTCCCACGCAACCAACTCTTCAGGCCTGAACCACAAAGCCACTTCTTTTTCGCCGTTTTCGGGGGAATCCGAAGCGTGGGTGAGATTGCGCCCGATTTCCAGGCCAAAATCGTGGCGGATGGTGCCCGGTGCGGCCTCGGTGGGGCGGGTAGCGCCCATGGTTTGGCGCACCGCAGCCACCGCGTTGGGCCCTTCCCACACCATCGCCATCACCGGCGCAGAAGTGATATAGGCAATCAAGCCGTCGTAAAACGGCTTCCCTTTGTGCACGGCGTAGTGTGCCTCGGCCAGTTCGGTGCTGACCTGCATGAACTTGGCGGCCACCAGCCGCAGCCCGCGGCGCTCCAGGCGGGCGATGACTTCGCCGATCAGGCCGCGCTGCACACCATCGGGTTTGACCAATACTAAGGTTCGTTCCACGGATAACCTCCTATTGACGAAATGTGGGGCTAATTGTACCATCTCGTCAGGGCGCGCATTGCCGTTCGGTGGTCACCCACAACCGCTCACCATCGGTCAGCAGGCCAATCGCGCCACAGTGGTCGGTGCGCAAAAGAGGGAAGTCCTCCAACGCCTGCATCAGTTCCAGATTGGGGCGTCCATAAGGGTCGGCAGCCCGCACGCTGAGCACCAGCAAACGGGGATGCAAGGCGTCAATCCACGCTGGGGGGTTGAGGGGCGCGTACCCGCCTTCGGCCAGCAGCATCGTCGTCGGCGCGAGCGCCTCGGGGCGGCCACGCAGGTCGGCCAGGGCATCGAAATCCAACCCCAACGGCAACAGCAAGCGAAAACGACGCCACGTGAGCAGAAAAGTCCCGCCTCGCGGCCCCACAGCGAGGGCGTGCAGTCGCGCCCCATCACCCAGATTCAGGCTTGCGCCCGGTTGCACCTCCACGACGGGGATGTGTGCGGCTTCCAACATCGCGCGCAAGCGGCGCGCCGGAGGCGAAGACGCAGCCCCGGCCCACCACACCCCGCGCGGCGGCAGGGCGTCCAACGCCAGTAAGAGCGCGGAGGCCATCTCGCCGCGCGTGCCCCCCACCACCCACCAATCCAGCCGCCGCCTGACGGGGAGCAAGCGCCCCACCCCAGCCGTCAACAGGGTGCCGCGCTCGCCGCCGCCGACGAGCAGCCACCGGTCGGTGGGCGTGTGCACCAAAACCGCGCTGCCGTTCCCCACCGGTAGAAAAGTGACCTCCAGCCGCCCGTGGGGGAAAGCAAGCACCTGTTTCCACACCAAGACGACGGCCACCACCAGCAACGGCACCAGTGCCGCTTTTCCCCACGGAAACCGCCGCCGAAACAACCAGGCCGGGCGACGCCGCCACAGCCACACCAGCAGCGCCAGCAGCAAGTAGTAAAGCGCCGCTCCTCCCGCCCCAAACCCCATCACGGCTACCGTGGTCACCGGCGCGGCGGCCAGCGCCACCACTGTCCGGATGGTGTAAGCCGCCAGCGGCCACACCCCCCACGCCACGACCTGCCCCAGCGGAAGCCAAACCAGTCCCAACAGCACGGCCAGCCCGGCACCAATCATCAAAGGCGCCTGCACCGGCAGGATGAGGGGATTGGCCACGAACGAAATCAGCGAAACCCGGCGAAAATGCCACGCGCTGATGGGCAGCGTCATCACTTGGGCTGCCAAAGTGAAAAGGAAAAACTCGCCCAGTGGCGCAGCCCAACGGCGGGCCTGCTCAGGCGGCAGCCAACGCGTCAAAGTTCGCGCCACCGCTTCCTGCATGGGCGCTGCAAACAGCAACAGCCCCAACGTGGCCGCGAAGGAAAGTTGAAAGCCGACGTCCTCCAACACGGCAGGGTTCTGGAAAGCCATCAGGGCAGCAGTCACGGCCAGGGTGGTGTAGGCGTGCTGCCGGCGCCCGAGTTGCAGCGCCGCCATGCCCAACATCCCCATGATGGCCGCCCGCACCACGGCAGCATCCGCGCCCACCAGCACGGTATAAGCCGCAATGGCCAGCGCAGCCACCAACGCCCCACGCCCCCGCCCCAACACGCGCCCGAACAAAGCCAAAAACAAGGCCGCCAAAATGGTAATGTTGAAGCCGCTGATGGCGATAATGTGCGCCGTGCCCGTGGCGCGAAAGGCATCGTACACCGGGCGGGGAATGCCTTTGTCCTGCCCCAACAAGATGCCGGCCAACAATGCCGATTCAGGATCCGGCCACAAGCGCCGCACCACCGCATAGGCGCGCGCCCGCAAGG
>JALSPT010000182.1 GCA_026985785.1 Anaerolineales bacterium | reverse complement strand
AATTTGACTTTTCCCAGGCCCCATCCTATACTTGACAGCGGATGGATGGAACCCGGCGGAGCCGCGCGGCTGCGCCTATTCTCGTATGGATGGAGGAGGAACCCATGGAAAATCGCCCCTGGCTACAACATTACGACAAGGGGGTGCCCTTCCACATTGATTACCCGCCTGTACCGCTATTTCACTTTCTGGAAGAAGACGCCCGTAAGTACCCCAACCGTCCCGCTACGGTATTCAAAGGCGCAGTCATCCCCTATCGCGACCTCAATGCCCTGAGCGATCGCTTGGCTGCCGGGTTGGCGTCGTTGGGCGTTCGGAAAGGCGATCGTGTGGGGCTTTTCATGCCCAACACGCCCCAATTTGTGATCGCCTATTTCGCCATCCTCAAGATCGGCGGCGTCGTCGTGGCGACCAATCCGCTGTACAGCCCACGGGAGATCGAGCACCAGCTCAACGACGCCGGTGTGGAATACATGGTCGTGATGAGCAACTACTACGAGCGCATCAAGGCCGTGCAGCCCCAAACCAAACTCAAGCGCCTGATCGTCACCAATCTCAAAGAGACCCTGCCCCCGCTTTTGCGGTTTCTTTTCACGCTAACCAAAGAAAAGCAAGGCGGTTTCCGCGTCACCCTGCGTGATGGCGACGTGTGGATGCAAGACCTCATTGCCGCCCACAAGCCGGAAGATCGCCCGAAGGTGCCCGTTGGCCCCGAGGACGTGGCCCTTTTCCAATACACCGGCGGGACGACCGGCTTGTCGAAAGGCGCGGTGGCCCTCCATCGCAACCTGGTGGCCAACACGTTGCAGATCAAGAACTGGGTGCCCAACCTGGAGGAAGGGAACGAGGTTGTCCTCATGGCCATTCCTCTCTTCCACGTCTACGGCATGGTCTCGGGAATGTTGTTTGGCATCGCATCGGGCGCCACGTTGGTGATGGTCCCTGACCCGCGCGACTTGAAGGACCTGCTCCACAACATCCAGAAATATCATGCCAGCATCTTTCCCGGCGTGCCAACGCTGTACAACGCCATCAACAACTATCCCGACGTCGTTGCCGGGAAGTACGACCTGAGCAGCATCAAAGTGTGCATCTCCGGCTCGGCGCCGCTGATGCGCGAAACCAAGGAGAAGTTCGAGGCTTTGACGGGCGGCAAGGTGTTCGAAGGCTACGGCCTCTCCGAAGCGCCCACGGCAACCCACTGCAACCCCGTGCTGGGAGAGAATCGCACCGGGTCGATTGGCCTACCGTTGCCTGATGTGGATGCGCGCATCATCAGCCTGGACGATGGGCAAACCGAACTGCCGCCGGGCGAGGTGGGGGAACTCATCATCCACGGGCCGCAGGTGATGAAGGGCTACCACAACATGCCCACCGAAACAGCCAACGTCCTGCGCCGCCGAGAAGATGGCAAAATCTGGCTACACACCGGCGACATCGCTTATATGGACGAAGATGGCTACTTCTACATCGTCGACCGCAAGAAGGAAGTCATCAAACCGGGCGGCTACCAGGTGTGGCCACGCGAGGTGGAAGAGGTGATTTCCGCCCATCCCAAAGTGCTGGAAGTCGCCGTAGCAGGCATCCCCGACCCCTACCGCGGCGAAACCGTGAAAGCCTGGGTGGTACCCAAACCGGGCGAGACGCTTACGGCGGACGAAATCAAAGCCTGGTGCCGGGAGCGTTTGGCCAAATTCAAAGTGCCCACCCATGTGGAATTTCGCGCCGAACTGCCGAAGACCACGGTGGGCAAAATCCTGCGCCGCGAACTGGTGCGACAACATCTGGAAGCAGAACAGCAACAAAGCAGCGCTCCCTAACCGTTGATTTCACCGCAGCAATGTTTTCAGGCGGGGTAAACGAAGACTGGATAGACGAGAGCCGGGTAGGCGAGGGCATTGCCCTCGTTTACCCTTTTTCCACGATAACCATTGTTGCTTCCAGCAGCCTCCCCGGCTGCTGGAAGTTTTAAATCGTCAAAAACCTTTGAAAAACTACATTTTTTTGGTATCCTTATGCTATCTTTCGACGCCCTGCCAAGGAGGAAAAGACACCCATGACATGGGAACACAAAGAATGGCTGACCCTCAGCGAGGTAGCCCAAAT
>JALSPT010000181.1 GCA_026985785.1 Anaerolineales bacterium | reverse complement strand
AAGGGCGTAAACCAACCCCACCACAAAGGCTTTGACGCCTCGCAGCAGGTACACGCTGAAATCATTCCATTCCGGGAGGGTGGCCGGCTCGCCAGAAGCCACTCTGCGCCCGATTTCCAACATCCACCCTATCAGCACGAAGGTACCCACGACGGGGATCAGTGAGATAAGCCCCCCGATGAGGAGTTTGGTGATCCACCCCTCATCCTCGAACACGAAAGAAAATGCCTTACCGATATCCATTCAGTCCTCTCCTTCCAAAAGAAAGTCTGCGCGAAAAGTACATTCCTTTACATTATACTCCAGAATGAAAAAACCTCGCGACGACGCGCCGAGGGAATCACCCTTTTGGTATAATCCCTCCTATGACACGCTGCCGATGTGCCCAGGACCTCTCCATCGAACAATTGCGGCGCCTCCTCATCGAAAAACGCCGCGCCGAACGCCATCGGCGGCTGGAGCAATTCCGTCGCAGCGGGCGGGCGCTGGTGCTTTCCGAACCCGAAGAAGTCCGGCTGGAACAAATGCGCTCCACCGTCCCCACAGCAGAAGAAGTTGCCCCTGCGCCCCCTCTCTCCCGCCGACGGCGATTGCTGGACCGCATCCTGCTGGCCGTGGAGGCATTGGCCGTTGTAGGGTTGCTCCTGGTCGTGCTCAATGGCGTGAATCTGATAGAGCGGCTGAACCGTGAAGTGGCTGGAGCGCTGCGGCAGGCCACCGTCACGCCCACGCCGCTGGTCATGGCGGTAGTGCTGCCCGCCGGGCACACACCGCCGACCGCCCCAGGCGGTGCGCGTCCCAACGACGCCGAAATCCCCGAACATCTGCGCCCGCTGGTGCAATCGTTGGCCGCCATGCCCCTCCCCACCCCCGCCCCCGGTCAGCCTACCCGCATCCGCATCCCGGCGATCGGGGTCGATTTCCCCGTGGTCGAGGGCGATGGTTGGGAACAGCTCAAAAAGGGCGTCGGCCACCACATCGGCAGCGCCAACCCTGGCCAGCCGGGGAACATGGTGCTCTCCGGGCATGACGACATCTATGGCGAGGTCTTTCGCTATCTCGACCGCCTCAAACCCGGCGACGAAATCATCGTTTATGCTGGCAATCGAGCATACACCTATATCGTAACCGAAATTCACGTCGTAGAGCCCACCGACGTCCAGTGGCTGGCACCCACCCGACAACCCACCGTGACCCTTGTCTCCTGTTACCCCTACATGGTTGATACGCAACGCATCGTGGTGCGCGGCGTGCTAAAAACCCCCTGATGCTGAGAAACAAAAACAGCCCGCTTATCACGCGGGCTGTTTCAATGCATCACGGGGGACCTACTTGAGCCCCAAGACATCCTTAAGTGCCATCAGATGTTGGATCATGGCGCGGAGTTGGCGGTCGGCGTAGTTGGGCGAGTCCAGTTTACCTTGCATCTCAGAAAACTGAGATTGCATCGCCTTGACCACCTCCGCGTGCTCTGAAGGCACCACCTGGGCCAGCGCCTGGAGCGCCTTGCCCAACGCTTCAGCATGCAGCGTGGCGCCGGTGTGGTCACCTTCTTTCAAAGCCAGCCGCACAGCATAAGCCTCCGCCAGCGCCTGATCGACGGCAGCCTCCAACTGGGCCTGTTGCACCGTGTCCTGCATCGCTGCAATCTGATCCTGCAACGACTTAGCCTGGCTCTGCGCCTGCTGCAACTTGCCCTGCAGCGCCTGCACCTCATCCGCCGCCTGTTGGGCAGCCTGCTGTGCCTGTTGAGCCTGCTGCCGCGCGGGGCGGTAGAGCACCCACGCTGCCACCACAAACCCCAATCCAAACACCACCAGGAAACTCAACGTCCACCGCCACAGTTTGCGCACAAAACGGCGTGCTTTGCTGGGCGGCTTGGGTGCGCTCGGGGGCACTTCTGCCTGCGAAGCATCGGAGGCAGAAGATGGCGCGCTTTCGTCGGCTACCGAAGACGTCCCCACGTCCGAAGCAGAGGCCGCCCCCAAAGTGGGGCTTTCACCTTGCGGCGCATTCTCCGCGGGAAAGGCGTCTCCCGGCTGGGCAGAGGGATTTTCCACCGTTCGTTCGTCTTTTTCGGGCATCACGCACCTCCTTCCTCTGTCAATTCTACCACCTTTGCACAACAGGCGCCCTCAACGAACGCTACGATGGCGCCCCTGTTCCCCAGCAGGTCAACCTCATTTGGCGGGGCAGGCGAAAAGCATTACCACAGACCCAGCATTTCAGCCGCGCCCTCTTCCATCATGTCGCGTTCCCAGATTTCATCGCCCAATTCGATGGTGGTGGGCTTTTGCAGGGTTTCTTCCACCTTGCGGCGGGCGGCTTCGAGAATGGCAGGGCCGTAGGGGCAGAAAGGCGTGGTCAAAATCATCACCAGGTTGGCGCTCTCGTCGTTGATTTGCAGGTCGCGGATCAATCCCAAAGTGATCACGTCCATGCCCAGTTCGGGATCGACCACCGTGCGCAGAGCCTTTTCGGCCTCAGCAGCCAGTTCAGGATGGGTTTTGCGCGCCTGCCATTCGGGGCGGTTGCGCGACGGCGTTGTACTGGGAGTGAAGGGGGTAGTGGGTCCATCTGCGGCCATGGCTTACGCTCCGGTTGGGGATTTGGGAATCACGAAACGGCATTGCTTATCGCCGTTGAAGATGCAGCGTTCGTGCTGGATTTTTTCAGGCGGCACATCCAGCAGCGTGGCGATGAAGGTGCGGTCGAGGATACACACCTCGGGGTGGTCCTGGCCGATGTGGTAGTAGGGACAAACTGACTCCTGTACCACGTAATACTGGTCAGTTTCCTCCCATTTGACCACAAAACCCTCCCGATTGAGAAGGGAAGTCACAAAATTCAGACGCTCTTTGGGCGTCATATTGGCAGCATCCACACCTTTGGTAAACTCTTTGGCCATGTTGCGCGCCATCTCGGCGAACAGTTTGGAAACCATCGGCGCAGGCAACGAGGCCTTGAGCTGGCGCAACAGTTGCGAGGTCAGGCGGACGTATTGGGAAGGGAACTTTTCCAGGCCGGACTCGGTGAGGTAGTAAAGGCGGCGCGGACGCCCCACGCCGTGGCGCTCCTCTTCCGAGGCGACCAGTCCCGCGGCCTCCAGTTTGTTGATGTGGTGCCGCACGGAAATCGGCGTAATGCCCACGGCGTCGGCCAGTTCGTTGATGGTACAGCGCTGCTTGCTGAGCAGAGTTTCCAGAATGCGCTTGCGGGTTTCTTGCATGAGATTATCGCCACGAGTAGGGGGCAGCGCGCTGCCCAAAGATCGAGATGAAGCAAGTATAGCACGACCTGAAAGCCATGTCAATATTTTGGATTTTTATAGCGAATATTGACATCTGCAAGCGGCGATGCTATAATCTTGTTCAGACAGAAAACGCTCGGTAGTTGTGCGGCGCGGTGGAGCAGGGCTTCACCGCCCGTTTTACTACCGATTCTCGCGAGGAGTTTCATATGTCTGAACTGGTGATTCGCAACCTGCACGTCCGGGTCGGGGACAAGGAAATCCTGAAGGGGCTTGACCTGACGCTCCCTCAGGGCGAAGTCCACGCCATCATGGGCCCCAACGGCACGGGGAAATCCACCCTGGCCTACACCCTGATGGGGCACCCCAACTACGAGGTGACCGAAGGGGAAGTGATCTTCAAGGGACAAAACATTCTGGAACTGCCGCCTGAGGAGCGGGCGCATTTGGGCATTTTTCTCGCTTTTCAGTATCCGGTGGCTATTCCCGGTGTTTCGTTGGCGAACTTCCTGCGGGCGGCGATCAACGCCAAGCGCAAGGCGCTCAATCCTGACGATGAGGGCATTCCGATTGCGGAATTCCGCAAATTGTTGATGGACAAAATGCGCCTACTCAACATGGACCCCTCGTTTGCCGGGCGCTACCTCAACGATGGCTTCAGCGGCGGCGAGAAGAAGCGCGCCGAGATCTTGCAAATGGCGATGCTGGAGCCGGAAATCGCCATTCTGGACGAGACGGATTCCGGCCTGGACATCGACGCGCTGCGCATCGTTTCCGAGGGCGTGAACGCGCTGCGGGGCCCCGACCTTGGCGTGCTGGTCATCACCCACTACCAACGCATCTTACGCTACATTCAGCCCGACAAGGTGCACATTATGATGGACGGGCGCATCGTGGAATCCGGTGGCCCGGAACTCGCCGAGCACCTGGAAGAGCACGGCTACGACTGGCTGCGCGAGCGGGTGGGCGCATAGCATGGCGAATGAGCGAATGAGGAAAAATCATGGCCAAGCAAAGTGATGCAGAACTGCTGGAGAACTTTGGCGAAGACCGCTACGACTTCCACACCCCTGAGCATTATGTCTTCAAAGCCCGCAAAGGGCTGGATGAGGACGTCGTGCGGCAGATTTCGGCCATCAAGGGCGAGCCGAAATGGATGCTGGAATACCGCCTCAAGGCGTACCGGCACTTCGTCAAACGCCCAATGCCCAATTGGGGGCCGGATCTGTCGGAGCTGAATTTCGACGACATCTACTATTACATCAAACCGACCGACAAGGCCGGGCGGACGTGGGATGAGATTCCCGAGGAAATCAAGGAAACCTTCGACCGCCTTGGCATCCCCGAGGCCGAGCAGAAGTTCCTCGCCGGGGTGGGCGCGCAATACGAATCGGAGATGGTGTACCACCGCATTCAGGAGCAGTTGGAGCGCCAGGGCGTGATCTTCAAGAGCATCGAAGACGGCCTGCGCGAGCACCCAGATCTGTTCCGCCAGTATTTTGGCAAGGTGGTGCCCATCAACGACAATAAATTTGCCGCGCTCAACAGTGCGGTGTGGTCAGGCGGCTCCTTCGTGTATGTGCCGCCGGGGGTGGAGGTGGCGCTGCCGTTGCAGGCTTACTTCCGCCTCAACAGCGCCAACATCGGCCAGTTCGAGCGCACCCTCATCATTGCCGATGAGGGCGCGAAAGTCCACTATGTGGAAGGCTGCACCGCGCCGATGTATTCCACCGAGTCGTTGCACACCGGCGTGATCGAAATCATCGTCCGCCCCGGCGCCTACGTCCGCTACACCACCATCCAGAACTGGTCGACCAACGTCTACAATTTGGTGACCCAGCGGGCGATGGTGTACGAAGGCGCAACGATGGAGTGGGTAGACGCGAACATGGGCTGCCTCGCCAGTGACACCGCATTGTTCGCCGAGGGTGGCCTCAAGCCCATTGCAGATATCA
The DNA here is from genome assembly GCA_026985785.1 of Anaerolineales bacterium. GTDB lineage: Bacteria > Chloroflexota > Anaerolineae > Anaerolineales > DRMV01 > DRMV01. Next base: position 24,844 of record JALSPT010000181.1, on the reverse strand, counting down.
AGGCGGGCGATCGCGTGTTTGCCCTAACGCCGGAGATGAGGTTGGAAGCCCACACAGTGTTAGGAAAACGCTATAGTGGACGCAGACCTGTTTTTCTGGTACGCACGCTCAATCATCGGGAAATCCTGGCTACAGCAAACCACCCCTTCCTCGTGTTGCGCAAAACGGGCAAGCATTACCATCTGGGTTGGCAACGGCTGGATCACATCCAGGTGGGCGACTATGTGGCCATTTCCGGTCGGATGCCAGACTACGGCGAGCCATATGCGCTGCCCCCTGCACCCGAGATTCCACGAGCACACCCCATCACCACGCCAGCAGAAACGACGGTTGACCTCATGTGGTTTTTGGGATTTTACCTGGGCGACGGTTATTCCGAATCGACGCGCGTGAATCTGGCCGTGGTACCCGAAGACCCGGCCTATGAGCGTGTGGTTGAACTGGTACAGAAATTATTTGGCAAAACACCTGTGCTACATCAGGGCCGGGTGCTGCGGGTGGCTTCCGCCCCTCTGGCGCGGTGGATTCGGGAAATCGGCTTCACAGGTAGCGCGCGCGAAAAACGGGTGCCTACGTGGGTTTATGGCCTGCCACGCGCCCAGCGTGAAGCTTTCATTGAGGGCTATATCGCCGCAGACGGGCATGTGCGCGACGGCCACCGTAATCTTTCGGTGACCAGCGCCCACCGCGCTTTGTTGGAAGACATCAAACGACTGGCGTTGACTTGTGGCTGGAACCCGCTGAAAATCAGCGAATGGCGGCGGGCCGAAAAGAAGCCGTTGGGGGCTGAGACCAAAGAATATATCCATTATATGCTTTACTTTTCCGACGAGCCGTTAGAGCAGCCGGTCGCATTTGCTAAAGTCACGGCAATCGAGCCCCAAGGTGAAACCGATACCTGGGATATCGAAGTTGAAGGGAGCCACAATTTCGTGGCCGAGGGGTTCGTGGTGCATAACAGCAAAGTCACGATGAAATACCCCTCGTGCTACCTGGTCGGCGAAGGGGCGCACGGCGAAATCCTTTCGGTGGCTTTTGCCCGCGATGGGCAGATTTTGGACGCCGGCGGCAAGATGATTCATCTCGCGCCCAACACCAGCAGCAAGATCATCTCCAAGTCCATCAGCAAGGGTACGGGACGGTCTTCCTACCGCGGCTTGCTGAAGGTACGCCGCGGGGCTTCCAATGTGCGCTCGCATGTCACCTGCGACGCCCTGCTGCTCGACGAGGCTTCCCAAACCGACACCTATCCCTACATGGAAATCGAAGAGGACGATGTGACCATCGGCCACGAAGCCTCGGTGTCCAAGGTGGACGAAGACCAGTTGTTCTACCTTCGCAGCCGCGGCCTGAGCGAGGAGGAAGCCACCACGATGGTGGTTTCCGGCTTCATGGAATTCTTCGTCAAAGAACTGCCGATGGAATACGCCATCGAGATGAACCGTCTGATTCGCCTTCAGATGGAAGGCTCGGTAGGGTAAGGAGACCGACGACATGGCACAACCGAAACGACGCCCGCGGCGGGAGGTCAAACTGCCTTTCACCGTCGCGATGCTTCCGCAAGACGATTTGGCCGACTTTCGCCAGCAGGCCTGGGCGGCTTACGAGCGCCTGCCCATGCCGCACCGCAAGATGGAAGCCTGGCGGCGCACCGACATTCGCGGCCTGCGCGGCGAGGCGCTGCGCCTGCCGGAAGAGGGCGCTTACCGCAACCTGCCGCCCGTGCCCGAGGCATTAAGCCACCCTCTGGTGGATGCCGCTCACGGCGGCGAGATGACGCTGCTGCCGGGCAGCCATGAGCGCACATTCGACGAGGCGCTGGCCGCGCAAGGTGTGATCTTCACCGACTTGCGCACCGCGGCTGCGGAGCACCCCGACCTGCTGCGGCAGGTGCTGGGCAAGATCGTCCCGCCGGAGGACGGCAAGTTTGCCGCCCTGGCCGAAGCGCTTTCCCAAAACGGCATCTTCGTGTATGTGCCGCCGGGCGTGCAGGTGGAAGCCCCGCTGCACAGCCTGGCCTGGGGGCCGGGGGTGGGCCTGGCGCACATCGACCACCTGGTGATTTGGGTAGACAAGGGCGCCGCGCTGACGTATGTCCACGAATCGGCCTCGCCCGACGAAGGGGGGCAGACTTTGCACGTCGGCGCGGTGGAAATCCTGCTGGGCGATGCTGCCCGGCTGCACTTCGTGGAGTTGCAGTCGTGGGGGCGGCATGTGTGGAACTTCACCCACGAGCGCGCCCACCTGGGGCGCGATGCCACCCTGGAGTGGATTTTCGGCTCCCTGGGCAGTCACCTGACCAAGAGTTTCACCCAGGTGCGCCTGGCGGGCGAAGGAGCCTCGGCGCGGGTTTCCGGCTTTTACTTTGCCGATGGCAAACAGCACCTCGACCACGACACCCGCCAGGACCACCTCGCGCCGCACACCACCAGCGACCTGCTCTACAAAGGCGCGCTGACCGATTATGGCCGCTCGGTGTGGCGCGGTATGATTTTCGTCGCCCCCGAGGCACAGAAAACCGACGGCTACCAGGCCAACCGCAACCTGCTGCTCAGCGATACCGCACGCGCCGATTCCATCCCCGGCCTGGAAATCAAGGCCAACGATGTGCGCTGCACCCACGGCGCGACCATCGGCAAGGTGGATTTCGAGCAGAAGTTCTACCTGCAAAGCCGCGGCATTCCCGCCGATGAAGCCGAGCGGCTGATCGTGGAAGGCTTTTTCGACCCCATCATGCAGCGTATCCCCTTCGAGGGCGTGCGGGCGCGCTTCCGCGAGGCCATTCATGCCAAAATGGGGTAGAATGTAATATCGGTGTCTGGTTGCCTGGTGACTTGGTTACTTCGTTACCTGGTCTCCTTCCCCAACCGAGTAACCACGTAACCAGGCAACCAGGTAACCCAATCACCCATCACCACCTCAGGAGTGCCTATGGCCGGTAAAGTCGTGTTTTCTACCGAACCTGATGAATTGATGGTTTTCGACGTCGGTGACCGCGTCGAGGTGTATTGCGACCACGACAACGAGGAAGGCGAGCGCATTAAAGGCTGGCTGGCCGGCGTGGTCGTGCAGGCCAACGACAAGATGGTCGCCGTGCAGTTTCAGCAGAACGTCTACCTGACCAACGGGTGGATGGTGCCCGACCGGGTGCTGTGGTGTCCGCAAAACGCGAAGCAAATTCGGCCGGCGCGGCGGCGTCGGCGGCGCTGAAAGGGAGCACCGCCTGAAAGGGCGGTGTTTTTCGTCACAGGTGGTGTTAGAGGAGAGATTTATGACCGTATCTGACTTCTCACGCATTTTAGACGCCCGCCGCTTGCGCGCCGATTTCCCCGCCTTGCAGCGGGCAACGCGCCCCGGCGTGCCGCTGGTCTATCTGGATTCCACCGCCACCAGCCAGAAGCCGCAGCAGGTCGTCGACGCGCTGGCAGCGTTCTACCGCAGCCGCAACGCCAATGTCCACCGCGGCATCTACACCCTGGCCGAAGAGGCCACCGCAGCCTATGAGGAAGCCCGCCAGAAGGTCGCGGCCTTCATCGGCGCTGCCGAGGCCGCGGAAATCGTGTTCGTGCGCAACGCCACCGAGGCCGTCAATCTGGTGGCCTACGCCTGGGGGCGCGCCAACCTGCACGCCGGCGACCTGATTGTGCTCACCGAGATGGAGCACCACGCCAACCTGGTGCCCTGGCAGATGCTGGCCGCCGAGCGGGGCGTGCGGCTGGAATTCATCCCCGTGACGCCGGAAGGCGCGCTGGACATGGCTGCCCTGCCCGGCCTGCTCGCGCAGGAGCCGAAACTGGTGGCGGTGAGCGGCATGTCCAACGTCACGGGCGTGCAGCCCGACGTGGCCGAAATTGCCCGCCAAGCGCACGCCGCGGGCGCGGTGGTGTTGGTGGATGGCGCGCAACTGGTGCCCCATGCTCCCGTGGATGTGCAGGCGCTGGGGGCGGATTTCCTTGCCTTTTCGGGGCACAAGATGCTGGGGCCCACCGGCGTGGGCGTGCTCTACGGTCGTCGGGCGCTGTTGGAGGCCATGCCGCCCTTCCTCGGCGGCGGCGACATGATCCGCTGGGTGAAACTGCGCTCGTTCGACGTCAACGACGTGCCCTACAAATTCGAGGCCGGCACGCCGCCCATCGCCGAGGCGGTGGCCTTGGGCGCGGCGGTGGATTACCTGCAACACGTCGGCATGGAAGCCATCCACGCCTACGAGCAGGCAATGGCGGCCTATGTGCTGCCACGTCTGCAAGAAGTACCCGGCCTGCATCTGCTGGGCACGGCGACCGAGCGCCGCGGGGCGGTGTTCTCTTTCTGGATGGACGACATCCACGCCCACGACGTCGCCCAGATTCTCGACCACTACGGCATCGCGGTGCGCGCCGGCCACCACTGCGCCCAGCCGCTGCACACCAAATTCGGCGTCCCGGCCACGGCGCGCGCCAGTTTCTACTTCTACAACCTGCCCGAAGAGGCCGACCACCTCATCGCCGCCCTTTACAAAGCCAAAGAGGTTTTTGCATAGCCTCCTAATCCCCACTACCCACTACCCAACACCTGATACCCAATATCCACGCCTTTCCCCGGAGATCCACAATGGAAGACCTCTACCGCGAATACATCCTCGACCACTACAAAAGCCCTAAATTCCGCGGGCATCTCGACGACTACACCCTGGTGTACGAAGACGACAACCCCACCTGCGGCGACCACCTGCACATGGAACTCAAAATCGCCCCTGATGGCACGGTGGCCGACGCCCGCTTCGACGGCATGGGCTGTGCGCTTTCGCAGGCGTCCGCCGATATTTTGCTGGAGCACATCGTCGGCAAGCCGGTCGAAGAGGTCAAAGCGTTTTCCAAGGACGACCTGCTCAACCTGCTGGGCATTTCGCTGGGGCCGGTGCGCTTGAAATGCGCACTGCTTTCCCTCAAAGTGCTCAAAGGCGCGCTGTACGGCCTGAACGCCGAAGGAGCGCAAAAGTGAGGTCATGGCAGCGCCACGCATTGGCCGCGTTGCTGGGAATTTACGCGGTTTTGGGCACCCTGCTGGTAGGCGGCTGGGTGCCAGCGTGGTTCTATCCCGTAGCGATGCCGGTAATGACCGCGCTGGGGATGGCTTTTGCGCTGCTACACGCTGCCGGTCAGTTGGGCTGGCGGCGTGCGCTCTTTTTCTGGGGCGTGGTGTTTGTGGTGGGGCTGCTGATGGAAAGCGTGGGCGTGCTGACCGGCTGGCCTTACGGCCCCTACCACTACACGAGCAAACTGGGGCCGCGCTTTTTGGGCTTGGTGCCGTACGTCATCCCCCTGGCGTGGTTCATGATGATGTACCCCTCGTGGGTGATTGCGCGGCGAACGTTAGCGGCAGGGGGCGTGCGCCGGGCGCCGTGGGCCGTGGCGGCGCTGACCGGCTGGGTGATGACCTCGTGGGATTTTTTGATGGACCCGATGATGGTGCATTTCCACCACTGGATTTGGGAGGTCCACGGCGCGTACTTTAGCGTGCCGTTGCAGAACTTCCTCGGCTGGTGGCTGACCGTCTTTCTGGCGATTCTTGTTTTTGAGGCATCCGCCCGCCCGCCAACGCTGCGCGAAAACACCACCGCCCCTTTGCGCTGGGCGGTGGTGTGGTATGGGCTGGTTTTCCTCAGCAATTTTTCCGCTTCGTTGGACGCCCACCTGACCGGTTCGGCGCTGGCAGGCGCTCTTGCCATGCTGCCGTGGGTGCTGGTCGGCTGGGTGGCAACGGGGGAAAGCGCGCCGAGGCGCAGGTCGGCTTAAGCCGTTTCAGCGCGCCAGCATCCGCGCCATCGTGTAGTATTCCATATTGGCGCGCCGTTGGCGGCTGACCACCTCTTCCAGCGGCACCAGCGTCATCTCGCGCCCGCGCAAGCCCACCATGACGTCGAAATGCCCACCTACGGCGGCCTCCACCGCGCGCACGCCCATGCGCGAAGCCAGCAGCCGGTCGAAGGCGGTGGGCCGCCCGCCGCGCTGAATGTGCCCCAAAATGGTGATCCGGGTTCTGAAACCCACATCGGCCTCGTCCAGGTAGCGGGCGAGGTCGTGGATTTTGATTTTCGCCCCCTCGGCCACGATGATGATGGCGTGGGTCTTGCCGCGGCGGTAGGCGTCTTCCACCGATTGGGCAATCTCTTCCATTGAGGTCTCCACCTCGGGAATCAGCACAGTTTCCGCCCCGCCGATGATGCCGGCCATCACCGCCAGATAGCCGCATTCCCGCCCCATGGTTTCGATGAGGAAGGCGCGCTGGTGCGATGAAGCCGTGTCGCGCAGTTTGTCCACCGCGTCCATGATGGTGTTCAGGGCGGTGTCCACCCCGATGGCCATGTTGGTGCCCCAAATGTCGTTGTCGATGGAAGCAGGAATGCCCACGACCTTCACACCCTGCTGGGCAAGGGCGTGCGCCCCACGCAGCGAGCCATCGCCGCCGATGACCACGAGCGCGTCGATGCCGTGCTTGTTCAACTGGTGGATGGCGTCGCGCTGACCCTGCTCGGTGCGGAAGGCTTTGCTGCGGGCGCTGAGCAGCATGGTGCCGCCGCGCTGCATGATGCCGCCGACATCTCGGGCTTCCAGCCGGGTAAAAGCGCCGTGGATCAGCCCTTCGTAGCCGCTTTCCACGCCGTACACTTCCAGGTCGTGCGCCAATGCCGTGCGTACCACGGCACGGATGGCCGGGTTCATGCCGGGCGCGTCCCCGCCGGAGGTCAGCACGGCGATGCGTTCGATGTCCAACACGTGATTGCTCATAGCCTCAGTCCACAAAACAGGATACACTCAAGCCCCAATTTTACCAGTATTTGCGACCAGGGCTTCGCAATGCCCGCCACCGTCCCGGAAACCACGCCATCCCTTCTTGGGCCGCGTCGGGTGCAAGCAAATGCCGTAGAAGCACTTTTCGGGATCTCACCCCTTCCCCGCCGCCTACGGCGGCCTCCCCCTCCCCTCCCTTACTGAAGGGAGGGGAGGGGGAAGGCGGAGGCTGTCCTCACGAAGGACAAGCCTCCGCCAGGGGGTGGGGAGAGATCTGGCCATACGATAGCCTTATCTACAACATTTGAGTGCACCCGGCCGCGTCAGACTTCGCCTTTTTTCATCCTACTGTGCTATACTCCCCTCATCTCGCGCCCCACGGCGCGCTCCCTCGGAGGTGCCATGCCACGCAAGCCCATCTTCATCCTGTTCTCCATCCTGCTGTCAGGGATGCTTTTTGCCGCATGTCAGTTCCAGCCCTCTCCCACCCCCCTGCCCGCCTCGCCGCAACCCACCACCCTCTCAACCGACAAGTTGACCGTGCTCTTCCGCGACGACTTCTCCCACCCGGACAGCGGCTGGGACACCATGCACGAAAAAGACGCCACCATCACCTACACCGACCAAGGCGCCTACCGCATCTGGCTCAACTACCCCCACACCGTCATTTGGGGCAACCCCGGCCTGTCGTTCACCGACAGCCGCATCGAGGTCGACGCCATCAAAGCCGCCGGGCCCGACAACAACCAGTTCGGCATCATCTGCCGCTACCAAGACGCCGACAACTTCTACTTCTTCATCATCAGCAGCGACGGCTACTACGGCATCGGCAAGACCAAAGACGGCCAGCAAACCCTGCTCACCGACGACGGCAACATGACCTTCTCATCCTCCATCGCAAAAGGGCACGCTCCCAACCACCTGCGCGCCGACTGCGTGGGGCACAGCCTCGCGCTGTGGGTCAACGGCCACGTCCTTGCCACCGTGCAGGATGCCAATTTCACCCGCGGCGACGTCGGCCTGCTGGTGGGCACGTTCAACGAACCCGGCGCCGATATCCTTTTCGACAACTTTGCCGTCTATCAGCCCTGAGGCCATGAAGGTCTATCTGGACACCATCGGCTGCCGCCTCAACCAGGCCGAGATCGAGCGCATGGCGCGGGAATTTCGCGCCGCAGGGCATAGCCTGGTGGCCTCGCCCACAGAAGCCGACCTCGCGGTGATCAACACCTGCGCGGTCACCGCCAAGGCCGCAGCCGATTCGCGCCAGCGCATCCGCCAACTGGCGCGTGCCGGGGCGCGGGTGGTTGCCACCGGCTGCTGGGCCACCTTGGAACCGGCCCACGCCGCCGGCCTTCCCGCGGTCACCCGCGTGGTGCCCAATCCCCAAAAAGACGCCCTGGTGGCCGATTTGCTCGGCCTGCCGCCGCAAGCCTTCGATTTGGAACCCATTGCCCGCGAGCCCATCCCCGGCAGCCGTGCCCGCACACGCGCCTTCATCAAAGCACAAGATGGCTGCGACAACCGCTGCACCTTCTGCCTCACCACCATTGCCCGCGGGCCAGGGCGCAGCCGCCCGGTAGAAGAGGTGCTCGCCGACATCCGCGCCGCCCGGCGCGGCGGCGCGCAGGAAGTGGTACTCACCGGCGTCCATCTCGGCTCGTGGGGGCACGATCTCTCCCCGCCCCGCCGCCTCGCCGACCTGGTGCGCGCCGTGCTCGCCCACACCGACGTTCCCCGTCTGCGGCTCTCCTCGTTGGAACCCTGGGACTTGGACGCCGACTTCTTCGCCCTCTGGGAGAACCCCCGCCTCGCGCCCTCCCTACACCTGCCGCTGCAATCGGGCAGCGCCACCGTGCTGCGCCGCATGGCGCGCAAGACCACCCCCGAAGCCTTCGCCCGCCTGGTGGCCGCCGCGCGGCGCGCCATCCCCGACGTCGCCATCACCACCGACCTGATCGCCGGTTTCCCTGGCGAAACCGAAGCCGAGTTTGCCGAAACGCTGGCCTTCGTAGAGGCGATGGGCTTTGCAGGCGGGCATGTCTTCACCTACTCCGAGCGCCCCGGCACCGCCGCGGCGGCCATGCCCAACCCCGTGCCCCACGCGATGCGGAAGGAACGCAACGCTGCTCTGCGCGCCGCGCTGGCCGCCTCGGCAGCCCGCTACCGCCGCCGCTTTCTCGGGCGCACCGTGACCGTGCTGTGGGAAAGCAGCCAGCCGCAACCCGATGGCACCTTCGCCCTGCGCGGCCTGAGCGAGCACGGCCTGCGGGTCACCGCCAGCGCCCAAGAAGACGCCTGGAACCGCCTGACACGGGTTAAAATAGAAACGATAACGGAGGACCTGCTCCAAGCGACCTTCACCCCTGACACCTGACCCCCGACACCTTCCCGGAGGCATCCCATGAGCAACGATTGCATTTTCTGCAAAATCATCGCCGGAGAAATCCCCAGCAAACAGGTCTACAAAGACGACTTGGTCACCGCCTTTCACGACATTCACCCGGTAGCACCGGTGCATGTGCTCATCGTGCCCAACGAGCACATTCCCTCGGTGGCCGCGGTCGAAGAAACACACGAGGCCATCCTGGGGCACATGTTCACCGTGGCGCGGCGCATCGCCGAGCAACTGGGCGTGGCCGAAAGCGGCTTCCGCCTGGTGGTCAACACCGGCGCCGACGGCGGACAGGATGTCTTCCACCTGCACATGCATCTGCTGGGTGGCCGCCGCTTAGGGCGGCTGGGCTGAGGCAGCGCCATGATCACCCCCGAATACGACCAAACGTACCTGGAAAGCGCCCTCGACGCCCTGCCCCGCTACCTCACCTCGCCGACGTTGTATTGGCCGCTGGATCTCAAGGCGCCTCATGACGCGCCGCCCTACCCGCCGTTGACCGTGGGCAACGTCCTGCTGGCGCTACGCCGCCTGCAGGCACACCACGCCGACGCGCCCTACCGCCAAAAATTGGGCACCATCAAAGCCCAATGGGGCGCCAACTGGCGCGCCAAAGCCCAGCAAGAAGCCCAAGCGCGCCTACGCCAGTGGAAAGCCTACCTGGAAGACAGCGCCGACCGCGCCCCTTACTATCGCGCCCAGGTGCGCACGCGTGTGCTGCTACAACTCCTGGACGAAGAATTGGACGGCCTGCCCGCGGATGTTGCCGCCGCGCTCCGCACCCTGGACGAACGCCTGCGGATGGCTTTCCGTCCCGGCAAGTTCGTCTGGGACGAGCGCCTGCAAGCCGCCTTTCCCCGCGAGCCGTACTGGTTCCTCTACGGCACCCTGATGGACGCCAACTAAGCGCGCCTCCTGCCGCGCGCCGCTGTGCCTTGCAGCCACAAATAGGCGGAAACCGTCACCAGCACCACCGCAGCGCCAACCCATTGCAAAGGCGTCTCCAGGTACTCTCCCAGCACCCACGCCCCCAAAGCCAGCGCCGAGACCAGCCGCAAGGGCATCAGGCTGGTGATGAGCGTCGCACCGGCATGGCCAATGGCGGTAATCTGCGCCACCTGCCCGACGACAAACACCACCAGCACCACCCACGCCGCCGCCATCCAGCCACCCGGCGCCATGCGCAGCCACGCGCCCCAATCCTCCCCCCACGCCACCGTCAAAACCGCATACGTCGCCACCATCGCCAGGCTCTGCTGGAACATGATCAGGCCGGGGCCCGCCGAGCGCAGGCTGCTGCGGCGCACCATTTGGAAATACATCGCCAGGGAAAGCATGGAAGCAAACGCCACCCCCAGGCCGACCGCATCGCGCCCGCTCAGCCCCGCCGCCACCTGCGACCAATCCCGCACCAACACCAGCACCGCCCCTACCGTGGAAAGCGTCAACGCCGGGTAGGTGTACGGCGGCACGGCCTCGCCGAACAGCCAATGCCCCAACAACGCCACCATGAACGGCGTCAGCAGATAGACCAGTTGCACCCACGTGGCGCGCGTCATGTCGATGGCATAGATATTGGTGACCGAACGCAGCACCACGAAACCCGCCAATCCCCAAAGGGCTTTCTCGCGCCCCAAGAAGCGCGCCACCGCCCGCCACGAAGGCCAACCCTCCCGTCGAACAAGCCAGGCGCCCACCCCCAACGACGCCGCCGTGGACACCAACAACAACGAGAACTTGGGGACTTCCATCAGCACCCGCTTGGCCATGACCGGGTAACTACCCCACAAAAGTTGCCCCAGCACCCCCAACGCTAAGTAAAGGCGGACGCCCAGCTGCCGTTTTGCCGTGAGCATAGACACCATCCCGCGGCCATCGCCGCGTGTGAAAAGGATGGCCGCCCGCCGAGGCTCGTCGGGCGACGCCAGGAGTATACCGCAAACTTCTCGCCATCTCCTCCCCTTTCCCACCGTGTTTCGCGGGTATAATCGCGTCATCCCCTTGGGGTGAGGCCGCCATGGACCCTGTGGAAGAAATCAAGAACCGCCTGGACATTGTGGATATCGTCTCCGAAACGGTGAACCTGCGCAAAACGGGCAAGAACTATACCGGCTTCTGCCCATTTCACGACAACAAGCGCACGCCGGCGTTCGTCGTTTTCCCGGAGACCGGCACGTGGCGCTGCTTCAGTTGCAACGAGGGCGGCGACATCTTCACCTTCGTGATGAAGCGCGAAGGTTGGGACTTCCGCCAGGCGCTGGAGCACCTCGCCGAGCGCGCCGGCGTCACGCTGGAACCGCGCCGCCCCGAAGATGCCGAGCGCAAGGAAGCCTACCAGCGCCTGTACGACCTGATGGAAGAAGCCATTGCCTTCTACCGCCACCACCTCCATACGCCGGCAGGCAAACCCGCCCTCGATTACCTCCACAAGCGCGGCCTGACCGACGAAACCATCGAAACCTTTGGCCTGGGCTATGCGCCCAACGCCTGGGAGGCCACCCGCGCCTACTTCACCGGCAAAGGCTACACCGACGACGACCTGCTGCAAATCGGCCTGCTCACCCAACGCGACGACGGGCGCGTGTACGACCGTTTCCGCCATCGGGTGATGTTCCCCATCCGCGACGCCCGCGGCCGCGCGGTGGGCTTTGGCGCTCGCACCCTCGACCCGGACGGCGTGCCCAAGTATCTCAACTCGCCTCAAACCGAGATTTTCGACAAAAGCCGTCTGCTCTACGGCCTCGACCGCGCCGGCAAAGCCATCCGCCAGCGCGATCAGGTGGTCATCGTGGAAGGCTACATGGACGTCATCGGCCTGCACCAGGCGGGCTTCCCCAACGCGGTTTCGCCGATGGGCGTGGCGCTGAACGAAGGCCAACTGCGCACCCTGAAGCGTTACACCCGCCACATGGTGCTGGCGCTCGACCCCGACCCGGCGGGCATCCGCGCCACGCTGCGCAGCATGAGCGTGGCGCGCGAGGCGCTCAGCGAGGCCGACGGCTTCCACTTCGACCCCCGCGGCCTGCTACGGCAGGAAAGCCGCCTGAAGGCCGACTTGCGCGTCGCCTTGCTCCCCGAAGGCCAGGACCCGGACGAAATTGCCCTCGCCGACCCCGAGGCCTGGGAACGCATCCTCGCTGCGGCTCAGCCCATCGTGCTCTTCATCATGCACACCCTGGCCGCCGATCGCGACCTGGACGACCCCAAGGCCAAAGCCGACCTCGCCGAGCAGGTGTTGCCGCTGATTTACGAAGTCGCCAACCCCATCGAGCGCAAAACCTATCTGCAAAAACTCGCCGCCCTGTTGCGGGTGGACGAAGACACCCTCTTGGCTTGGAAGCCCCCCACCCGCCGCCGGCCCCGCCGCCCGGCGCGCCCATCCCAACAGCCTTCCCCCTCCCCCACCGGACGGCCTACCAACGCCAGCGCCACCCGGCCAGCCGCCTCTCCCCTCCTCACCCGCCTCGCTCAAGAAGTGCTCGGCCTGCTGCTGCGCGATCCCCTGCTGCGCTTTCGTGCCGACCGCTACCTGCGCGCCCGCGGCCTCGCCCCCCTCCAGGCCGCCGACTTCCCCGCCGAAGCCCACCGCCTGCTCTTCCAGGCCATCGTCCAGGCCACCGAACAGGCCGAAAAGCCCCCCGGCGACGCGGCCATCCTGCACATTCCCCCGGCTCTACACGCAGAAGCCGACCGCTGCCTGGCCGCCACCGCGCGCCTGCTGAAAGCCCCTGCCCGCTGGGTCGAAGCCCTGCTCCACGCCCTGGCGCGCCTGCGCCATGAGCAGGTCAAGCGCGAACTCAGTGAACTGCGCTTTCTGCTGGCCAGCGCCGAGGCCGACGAAGCCGACCTCTACCAACGCCGCATCCTCGAAGCCACCCGCCGCCGCGCCATCCTCGACAAAGCCCTCAAGGAGGGTTTCTACGACGCTCCACGCGCCTTTGGAAAGTGACCATGAACGCCAAACCCAATGAAGACATCCCGGAAACCGAGGAGCTCTTCCTCGACGCTTTGCCGCCGGAAGAAGAAGCCGGCCTGGAAGACCTGGAGACAGAGGAAACCACCAACGCCGTGGGCAGCCTCGCCCCGCCTGCAGAGGAGGAAGAGGCCCACAGTGACCCCATCTACCTCTACCTGCGCGAAATCGGCAAAACGGCGCTCCTCTCCTCCGACCAGGAGTTCTGGCTGGCCGTGATGCTGCATGCCCACAAACGCCTGACCTGGCTGCAGAACCATCCCAAAGCCAGCCGCGGCGGCCAGGTCACCCCTCGGCGATTGTATTGCGCCCTCTACACCGAAATGCGCACCGCCTGGCAGCGCGCCCTGGAAGACTTGGCACGCTGGGGCAGCGACACTCCGGATTTTGCGCTCATTGCCGCCGAAGCCCAAATGCTGCGCCACGGCTGGCAAAGCGACACCCCATCGTATCTGCGCGCCTTCTTGCATCACGGAGCATGGGGCAAAGACCCCTTCTGGGACCACCTGGCGGCGCAACTGGTCACCGTGTTTACCGCCCTCTACGCCTTGCCCCCAGAAACCGTTCAGCGCATCGTCGCCTTTTACGAAAGGCATCATCGCCTGCCCTCGATGCGCACTTTCCGCCGCTATCTACCGGACGACGAAGCCTTCCTGCGTAAGGAACTGGACGCCCTGGCCGAGCGCGCCGAAGCCGCCCGCACCGCCCTGGTGCGCGCCAACCTGCGCCTGGTGGTCAGCGTAGCAAAGCGTTATCTCGATCGCGGCGTGCCGCTGCTGGATTTGATTCAAGAAGGTAACATCGGTCTGCTCCGGGCCATCGAGAAATTCGACCCCGCCCGAGGCTACAAATTCAGCACCTACGCCACCTGGTGGATTCGGCAGGCCGTGACCCGCGCGATCGCCGACCAGGCGCGCACCATCCGTATCCCCGTCCACATGATCGAGGCCCTACAAAAACTGCGCAAAATCCAACGCCGCCTGATCCAGGAACTGGGACGCGAGCCCACCATAGAAGAGATTGCCTTAGAAAGCCACTTCCTCACCCCCAGCGAGCGGGAGGCCATCCGCCAGGCGCTTAAGGCAGGCCGTCCTCTGCCCCTCGATCTGCGCCGCCGGTGGGAATTTGCTACCGCCAAAGTGCGCAAAGTGTTCCGCTCCACCGAAGAACCGCTTTCGCTGGAAGACACCATCGGCAACGAAGACGACAACACCATCGGCGATTTCGTGGAAGACACCAAAACCATTCACCCCCTCGACCAGGCCACCCGCAACATGCTGCGCGAGCAGGTACAAAATGCCCTCGCCGCCCTCACCGAGCGGGAACGGCAGGTGCTGGAACTACGCTTTGGCCTGCTGGATGGCAAGGCGCACACGCTGGAAGAAGTGGGGCAGTATTTCAATGTCACCCGTGAGCGCGTCCGGCAGATCGAAGCCAAGGCGCTGCGCAAACTGCGCCATCCCTCTTTCAACCGGAATTTGCAAGATTATTTGGAGTGAGAGGCTCTCCCTGATTGACTGACAAAACGCTGTCCATTAGCCAATCTCTCCCATCGCCTCTTCGCAGCACGACGGGGCTCCCCCCAAGCAAAAAAAGAGGCGGAAATCCGCCTCTTTTGGGTTTCAGTCGGCCAGTTTGGCCGCCCGGAGGGTGTTTTTGAGCAACATGGCAATCGTCATCGGCCCTACACCGCCGGGCACGGGGGTCAGCGCGCCAGCCACCTCCTTTACCTCGTCGAAGGCCACATCGCCCACTAAGCGATAGCCCTTCTTGGCCGTGGGGTCTTCCACTCGATTGACGCCCACGTCGATCACCACCGCGCCGGGCTTCACCCAATCGCCGCGCACCATCTCGGGCCGCCCCACCGCCGCAATGAGCACGTCGGCCTCGCGCACCACGGCGGGCAGGTCGCGTGTGCGGGAATGGCACACGGTCACCGTGGCATTGCGGCGCAGCAAAAGCAGCGCCACCGGCATCCCCACGATGTTGGAACGCCCCAGCACCACCGCCCGCGCGCCCTCCAGCGCCACACCGGCTTCTTCCAACAGCACCATGATGCC
Organism: Anaerolineales bacterium; assembly: GCA_026985785.1. Lineage (GTDB taxonomy): Bacteria > Chloroflexota > Anaerolineae > Anaerolineales > DRMV01 > DRMV01. The sequence goes on along the minus strand of JALSPT010000181.1, from coordinate 9,646 downwards.
CGCCGGGGTGCAGGGCACGAAGAGCGGCTCGCGCCCCTTTTGCGCCAGGCGGCCAATGTTCAGGGGATGGAACCCGTCGACGTCCTTTTCCAGCCGAATGCGCCCCAGCACGCGCTCTTCGTCCAGGCCGGGGGGGAGAGGCAGTTGTACCAAAATACCATGCACGGCGGGGTCGGCGTTGAGTTCTTCCACCACGGCCTCGACCTCCTCCTGAGAGGCCGTAGCCGGTAGCACACGCCCGAACGAGCGGATGCCCACCTGCTCGCAGGCTTTGTGCTTCATGCGGACGTAAATCTGCGAGGCCGGATTGTCACCGACCAATACCGTGGCCAGGCCGGGGCGAGGGAATCCCGCTTCGACTCGGGCTTCGACTTCCTCAGCGATCTGGGCGCGGATGCGCTCTGCGATGGCTTTACCGTCGATGATGGTTGCGGTCATGGCAGGCTCCTGGGAAAGACCTGAGTTTTACCCATATTTTGGCAACGGTGGCTGTCGGCTATCCAAGGCTTTGCGGGCACAAACATTTCGTCTTCACTCGGCGCCAGCGCCCCCTCCTCGCCCTTTGGGAGAGGAGGGGGATGGGGGGAGGTGAGGGCGTTATCGGCACCTTTGGCGTATTTGCCCTCACCCCCAGCCCCTCTCCCAGGGGGAGAGGGGAGCATTGCCGCTCTGCAAGGGAGCAATGGGGAACCATCTTGGGGCTTGTTTACTCATTTCGTACACTTCACATCGTTGCCTTCGACTTATGGGTAAAAGTAAGGGAAAGACAAGGGTCACGTCAATCGTCGAGGGTCAACAAGCGGCGGCGCAGCAAGGTAAGCGCCATATTGGTTGCCCAATTGGGGGCCATCTGGGGCGGGCCGCCAAAGTGAAACTCACGCACTTCCTCACCCGCCGGACGCACTAAGGCCACCAGTGCGCGGTTGGCTCCTTCGGCAGGGAACAGGCTGACGCCCAGTCCCCACCCCTCCCCGCGGCAGCAAGCGCGCGTCTTCGCCAGCAAAGCCTCTCGCTCCAGCGGTTCGGCTTCCATCTCGCCGCCGCGAAAACCGGCCACGCGCCCCACCCGCTTCAGCAACTCGCCGCCCAGCCCGGCCTCAAAGGCGGTAAATGTCAGCCCCCGCGCCGCCAACGCCTGCTCCACCGCCCCCTCCAGCGTTTCGCCGTCCACACCGTAGATGCGCGTCCCCAAGCGGTTGCGGATTTCGGTTTCCAGGCGGGCGATCATCGCGCGCGCCGCCTCCTCGCTTTCGGCTTTGGCAGTAATGCGGATGTCCACCTGGCCGGGATGCGCCAGCAGTCCCACGGTGGGATTGCTGAGGGTCTCCAGGTCGGCAATTTGCTCATCGAGCGCCGATTCCGGCATGCCCGCGGTATGCAGCACGCGCGCCAGAATCACACCCCGGAGGTGAAACTTGCGTTGCAGGTAGGGCAGTACCTCGTGGGTAAACAGGTACTCCATCTCCCGCGGCACACCCGGCAGCGAAACCACCACGCCTTCATCGGTTTCGACCACAAACGCAGGCGCCGTGCCCACCGGGTTGGGGATCACCCGCGCTCCCTGGGGCACGAAGGCCTGACGGCGGTTGTTCTCGGTGGGCATCCGCCCGTAGTGGGCGAAGCGCTTTTGGATTTCCTCCCACAGGTCGGGGCGAAATTCCAGCGGCACGCCCACCGCGTCGGCAATGGCCTTGCGGGTCGGGTCGTCCACGGTGGGACCCAGACCTCCCGTAGTGATCAGGATGTCGGCGCGCGCAAGCGCTTCGCGCACGGCCTGCGCAATGCGGGAGGCGTTGTCGCCCACCGTGGTGATGCGGTAGACGTCCACCCCCGCATCGCGCAGGTTGCGGGCGATGTAACGACTGTTGGTGTCCACAATCTCGCCCAACAGCAGTTCGGTACCAATGGTAAGGATTTCAGCAGAGGGCATGGGAAGGGATTAGGGATTAGGGATTAGGGATTAGGGGTTAGGGGGTTAGACGACGTTGTGTTCTTCGATCAGGCGGCCTTCGGCAAAGCGCGCCAGGTCGAGCATGGAAACATCCACCGTCTTGAACTCGCCTTCGAGCAAATATTCGGCCATCAGTTTCCCGGCAATCGGGCCGTGCATGAAACCGTGGCCGGAGAAACCGGCACACAGGTAAAAGCCCTCGACCGGCGTCGCGCCAAAGATGGGATGCGCGTCGGGCGTCACTTCGTACAGCCCGGCCACGCGGGAGACCACCCCAGCCTGCTCCAGCATGGGCATCCGCTCGATGGCCGCTTCCATGTGCACCAGTTCCCACTCCGGGTCGACCGACTGGTCGAAGCCGGGTTTCTCGTTGGGGTTGGACATACCGGTCAGCAGCCCTTCGCCTTCGGGGTGGAAATACAGGCTCTGGGCAAAGTCGATCACAAAGGGAAAGTCGGGCGGCAGGTCCAGCGGCGTGGTGGTCAGCCACTGGCGGCGGATGGGCTGGATGGGAATATCCACCCCGGCCATCTTGCCGATGAGGCCAGCCCAAGGGCCAGCCGCGTTGATCACGCGCCCGGTCTGAATCACGCCGCGGTTGGTCTCCACCGCCACCACCCGCCCGGAACGCACTTGAATGCCAGTCACCTCGATATCGGTCAGCGTGAGCGCCCCCAACTGGCGGGCGCGCTGGGTGTAGCCCATGACCACACCGTTGGGGTCCACCAGGCCATCCTTGGGGTTGAAACTGGCGGCCAGGGCATCATCCCAGCGCATCATCGGCAATCGACGGCGTACCGCATCGCCATCCCACCACTCCGTGCCCACGCCCAGGCGGTTTTGCAGGGCCACGATTTCCCGAAAATCGGCCACGTCTTGCTCGTTGGTCAACACGAAGAGATAACCGATCTGGCGATAGTCGATGGGATAGCCGATCTCTGCGGGAAAACGCTCCAGCATGGGCAGGCTTTCCATCGACAGCCGAATGTTGACCTCGGTGCCGAACTGGTAGCGCACGCCGCCGGCGCAGCGCCCGGTAGCGCCAAGGCCAAAGAACGATTCCTTCTCCAGCAAGACCACCCCCTTCTGTCCGGCGGCTGCCAGGTGATAGGCGATGCTGGCGCCCATCACCCCCCCACCTACCACAACGACTTCAGCAGTTTTAGGGAGATCGCTCATCATTACCTCACAGAGAAACCTTTTGCCCCAAGCCCTCGGCCTGCGCGCGCCGAAGGACTGCTTGGGCTGCCATGGCATCCTGCACCGCCACACCCACCGACTTGAAGAAAGTGACCTGCTCCGGCGAGGTGCGCCCGGTCTTGCGCCCCAGCAGGATCTCGCCAAGTTCGGCGTGGATGTGTTCGGGCGTGATGCGTCCAGCATGAATGGGCTGAATAAGGTCACCCGCTTCGGCCAGGGCGGCCTGGCGGGAATCCACCACCACCAACGCCCGCGCCACAGTCTCCGGCGGCACCTCGGCCATCTCGGGCGTGTAAGCGCCAATGCCGTTGATGTGCACGCCCGGCTTGAGCGCCGCATCGGGGAAGACCGGCGAGGTGGCAATCGTGGCCGTGCAGATGACGTCGGCCTCGCGCACGGCTTCTTCCGGCGTGGCCGCGACGCGCACATCCTGCGGCAGGGGCCCCCAACCTGCCATCTCGGCAGCAAAAGCCTCGGCCTGCTCCCGCCGGACGTCGTACACCCACACCCGCTCGATGGGACGCACGGTGCACACGGCCTCAGCCTGGGTGCGTCCCTGGGTGCCGGCGCCAAACACGGCCAACACCCGGCTGTCGGGGCGCGCCAGGGCCTTGGTGGCCGCGCCCGAGGCCGCCCCCGTGCGCAGGGCGGTCAGTGTGCCGCCCTCCAGCAACGCCAGGGGGCGCCCGGTATCGGCTTCCAGCACCAGCACCGCGGCGAAAATGGTCGGCAAGCCCCGCGCCGGATTGCGGGGAAATACCGAGACCACTTTCACCGTCAAGGCCTCCTCTCCCTCAGCGTGGACATAAGCGGGCATGAACAGGCTGACGCCCTCATGCGGCTCAACAGGCAACGAAAGGCGCAACGGCACCTCCGCCTCACCAGCCGAGAGGGCGCGGTAAGCCTCTTCCACGGCGGCAATGGCTGCCCTCATAGGCAGCGCCTTGCGAACATCAGCAGCGGTCAAAACCAGCATAGCGTCCTCTCCATGCTATCCGGGTTGGCGGAAACGCGCGAGGGCGACGCCGTCAGAAGACGGTCAGAAACCGCCCGAAACCCAGCGATTGCCGTCCTCGATACGATTGAGCAGGGCAAACGTCCCCGCCAGGCTGCTTTCCGGGTCGGCCAGCCCCAACGTTTGCGCCCGCTCGCACAGGGTCTCGAAAGCGTAGGCATCCCACCAGTTGGAATGCAGCAGGCCAATGTCGCCGCGGCGTAAACTGCGCGTCGACGCCTTGATGGCTTCCACAATTTTACCGAACAACGGCTGCTGGAGAGCCTTTTCCGGGTGATCGATGGCGCCATAATCGGTCAGAATAGCCCCCTCGTCCCACGTCCAATCCACAAATTTGTAGCCCAGGCTGGTCACGACGCGATGGACGCGGGGCGTGTTCTTCCCCGCGCCAAACGGAATGCGAAAATAGGGGAAACGGGCCTTCATCATCCGCAGGTAATCGGTTCCCAGCGCGTTGGCCAACGCCTTTTCCCAGTTGAGCAACTCCTCCGCAATCTGTTTGTCGTCGAGATGGGTAAAGTAAGGGTGTGAGTAGGAATGATTTCCGATGATGCAGCCTGCTTCCACCAGTTCTTCCAGCAGGTTGCGGCCATCCAAGTCGGCCAGGATGTGCAGCATCCGCCCCATGGGGAAAAAGGCGATCGGGCACTTGCGCCGCAGGATGACCTCGGCAATCCGGGAGAAGGTTTGCGAATAGCCATCGTCCACGCTGAGCAGCACGCCAAAGCGCGGGTCGATGCTACGGATAAGGTACACCCGGTCGGTGGTGGCATACAAGGTCGCCCGCGCCGTGGCTGCTGGGCGCGGCAGAACGGATGCCAGCGCCCCGGCCCCCAGCAGTTTGAGAAAATCACGTCGCGCAATGCCCACCGTCAGCCTCCCGGCAGCGCCGAACCATCATTTTTGCAATCGCGCTACCGACGCCACACTATCGTTTTCCTGCAAGCGCATCAGCCGCACGCCGCGTGCGCTGCGCCCCATGACGGAAATATCGGCCACCCGGGTGCGCAGCACGATGCCGCCAGTGGAGATCAAGGTAAGGTGATCGCTCTCCTGCACCACCCGCGCGGCAACGATCGGGCCCACCCGCTCCCCCGCCCCCGTTGCCAGGGTGCGGACGCCGTAGGTAGCACGGTGTTTGCGGGGGTAATCCGCCAGAGGGGTGCGCTTGCCGTAACCTTTTTCGGTCACCACCAGCAGATAGCCCCCCGGCTCCACCACGTCCATCGAAACCACCCGGTCGCCGGGGCGCAGCCGAATGCCGGTCACGCCGGCGGCCTGCCGCCCCATCGAGCGCACCTCGTCTTCACGGAAACGCAGCGCCTGCCCCTGAGCGGTCACCAGCAAAATATCGTCGTTTCCGCCGGTCAGCCGCACCCATTCCAGGGCGTCGCCCTCCCGCAAAGTGAGGGCAATCAGGCCCGAGGGACGCACCGAGGCAAATTCCTCCAACGCTACCCGTTTGACCACACCTTGGCGGGTGGCCATGAAGCAGTATTCCGCTTGGTCGAAATCGGGCACGGCGATCGCGGCGGTCACCCGCTCGCCCGGCTCCAGATGCAGCAGGTTGATGATCGCGATGCCTTTGGCCGTGCGCCGGGCTTCGGGAATTTGATACACCTTGGAGGCATAGACTTTGCCCCGGTCGGTGAAGAAAAGCATGGTGTGCAGCGTACGGGCGGGCACCAGCAGCACCACTTCGTCGTCGTCCCGGGTGGTGTGCCCGGCCACCCCCCGCCCGCCGCGCCCCTGGGCGCGGAAGGTGCTTGCCGGCATCCGTTTGATGTAGCCCCGCTGGGTGATGGTGATGAGCACAGGAACATCGGCGACCAAGTCTTCTTCGCGAATCTCCGCCTTCGCGTCGCGGGCGATCAGCGTGCGACGCTCGTCGCCGTATTTCTCAGCCACCTCTTGCAGATCCTCTTTGATGACCTGCAAGATTTTCTTGGGATGCGCCAGCAGGTCTTCGAGGTAAGCGATGCGCTCTTGCAACTGGCGGTATTCGTCCTCGATTTTCTGCCGCTCCAGCGCGGCCAGGCGGCGCAACGGCATGTCGAGAATGGCCTGCGCCTGCACCTCGGTGAGGCGGAAGCGCACCATCAAGCGCTCGCGCGCTTGGTCGGCATCGCGCGACTGGCGGATGGTGGCGATGACGTCGTCGAGATGCGCCAGCGCCAGCAGCAGCCCTTCGAGAATGTGCGCCCGGCGGCGGGCCTTGGCCAGTTCGTATTCGCTGCGGCGGCGGATGACCTCACGGCGATGTTCGATGTATACCTGCATCGCCCGCTTGAGGGAAAGCAACCGCGGCTCGCCGTTCACCAATGCCAGGAGTTGGACGCTGAAGGTGGATTGCAGGGGGGTGTGCTTGTAGAGTTGATTGAGCACCTTACGCGGCTGCGCGCCACGCTTGAGTTCCACCACGATGCTCATTCCCCGCCGGTCGGATTCGTCGCGCAGGTCGCTGATGGCGTCGATATGGCCTTCGCGCACCAGTTGGGCAATGCGCGCCAGCAGCGCCGATTTGTTGACCTGGTAGGGGATTTGGGTGATGACGATGCGGTGCCGCCCGCCTTTCATCTCCTCGATTTCGGCACGCGCCCGCACGATGATGCGCCCGCGCCCGTTGGTGTAGGCCTGGCGAATGCCCTCGGTGCCCACAATCACACCCGCGGTGGGGAAATCCGGCCCCTTGACGAACTGCATCAGGTCGTCCACACCGATCTCGTCCAGGGCATCATAATGGTCGATGAGGTACACCAGCGCTTGCACCACCTCGGTGAGGTTGTGGGGCGGGATGTTGGTCGCCATGCCCACCGCGATGCCCGATGCGCCATTGACCAGTAGATTGGGGATGCGCGCCGGCAGCACCACCGGCTCTTGCAGGCTGCCGTCGAAGTTGTCGGCGAAATCGACGGTATCTTTGTCGATATCCACCAGCATTTCCTCGGCGATGCGGCTGAGGCGGGCTTCGGTATAGCGCATGGCCGCCGGGCTGTCGCCGTCGATGCTGCCAAAGTTGCCCTGGCCGTCCACCAAGGGGTAGCGCATGGAGAAATCCTGCGCCATGCGCGCCATCGCTTCGTACACCGCCTGATCGCCGTGGGGGTGGTACTTGCCCAACACCTCGCCGACGATGCGGGCGGATTTCTTGTAAGCCGAACCGGCGCGCAGGCCCATGTCGTGCATGGCGTAGAGGATGCGCCTCTGGACGGGCTTCAGGCCATCACGGGCATCGGGCAAGGCGCGCGCCACAATCACGCTCATGGCATAATCCAGGTACGCCGAGCGCATTTCGTCGTTGATGTCAACGGTTTTTACATTCCCAATGGTCATAAGCCTCTTCTCGAAACTACCGCGAACGTTACAAAACAGCCCACCCGTGTCACCGCGGGCGGGCACTTCAATTATACCACTGCCAAGCATGGCATCACGTCCTTAAGAAGGCGGGGTTTTCACGCTTAAAAGGCATCGCACGAAGGAGCCTTACGCAACATTTGTGCTATACTCCTGCTTACGGTGAGAGCCCCAGGAGATATGCTCTCCTACAAGCGTAAAAAGAGGGCAAAAAGTGAGCGTGCTGAAACTGAAAGCCGGCGACGTCGTTGAAGCCCCGACGTGGCCAGAACCTTTGAAGATTGACAAGGTGGAGTCACTGGGAGATACCCATGTGCGCCTCGTAGGCTCGTTGCTTCATACGCGCCGCCACGTCGATCAGGTTTTTCGCCGGGAAGAACTTCACCGCCTGCATCGCCACAAGGTCGCTGGCGGCTTTGACGCCCCGCCCCCCGATGTGTTCCTGGCATTGGAGGCCAAACGCTATCGTTACGCTTCGCTCTACGACCCTCTCCTGGCGATGAACATCTCCAAGGTGGACCCCTTGCCCCACCAAATCGAGGCCGTCTACGGCTACATCCTGCGGCAGCCCCGGGTGCGGTTCCTCATCGCCGACGACCCGGGCGCAGGGAAGACCATTATGGCGGGGCTGGTCATCAAGGAGATGAAACTGCGCGGGCTGGTCAAGCGAATCCTCATTGTAGCGCCCGGTCATCTCAAAGACCAATGGCGCCGCGAACTCAAGGAGCGTTTCGAAGAGCGTTTCGTGCTCATCGATCGCCAGGCCATGCGCAACCACTTTGGAGAGAACATCTGGGAGACCGAATATCAGGTCATCACCTCGCTGGATTTCGCCCGCCAGGAAGATGTCATGCAGGCCCTGGCTGCCGTCCATTGGGACCTGGTCATCGTGGACGAAGCCCATAAGATGGCCGCTTACCGTTACGGCAACAAAGTCACCAAGACCAAACGCTATCGCCTGGGCGAACTGCTCTCACGCAACAGCACCCATCTGCTCTTTCTCACCGCCACGCCCCATCGGGGAGACCCTGAAAACTTCCGCCTGTTCCTCGACCTGTTACAGCCGGGTGCCTTTGCCACCACCGATATGCTGGAGGACTCCATCCGTCGGGGGGACAACCCGCTGTTCATCCGTCGGCTGAAAGAAGACCTGAAGGATTTCGAAGGTCGCCCATTGTTCCTCCCCCGGCATGTCAAAACGCTCACTTTCAATCTGGGCCAGGAATCGCCCGCGGAAAAAGCCCTCTACAATGCCCTCTCCCGGTATGTCAACGAGCAGTACAACAAGGCCCTGGTGAGGAGTGACAAACGACGCAATATCGCTTTTGCCTTGGTCATTTTGCAACGCCGCCTGGCTTCCAGCACCTACGCCTTATATCGCTCCCTGCAACGGCGAAAGAAACGGCTTGAGGAACTGCGGGAACAGGCCGACGCCTTTGCCAGAAAGCGCCGACCCGTTCCGCAAGATTTCTTCTCTCTGGAAGAAGTGGAGGACTTGAGCGAGGAAGAGCGCTGGGAACGGGAGGCCCTTTGGGAAACCTTGAGCGTCGCCGAAAACCGGGCCGAACTGGAGGCGGAAATCCAGACCCTGGACGTCTTGTTGAACCAAGCCAGAGCCATCATCGAACAGGGGGAAGAAGCCAAACTGCGCCATTTCAAGCAGTCGCTGGACGAATTGCAGGCTCGCGAAGCAGGCGAGAAAGTGCTGATCTTCACCGAATCCCGCGACACGCTGGAATATCTGGAACGCCGGCTGCGCGATTGGGGGTATGCGGTATGCACCATCCACGGCGGCATGCCCTTGGAAGAACGCATCGAGGCCGAAAGGGTGTTCAAAAATCAGGCGCAAATCATGGTGGCCACTGAAGCCGCCGGGGAAGGCATCAATCTGCAGTTTTGCCATCTGATGATCAACTACGACATCCCCTGGAACCCCAACCGCCTGGAGCAGCGGATGGGACGCATCCATCGCTACGGGCAAACCCGGGAGGTCACCATTTTCAACCTGGTGGCTGCCGACACCCGCGAGGGTCGCGTGCTCAACCGCCTGTTCGAGAAACTGGAGGAAATCCGCGCCGCCTTGGGGAGCGACAAGGTCTTCGATGTGATTGACGAACTCTTCCCCG
>JALSPT010000180.1 GCA_026985785.1 Anaerolineales bacterium | reverse complement strand
ACGCTTTGGTGCTGTATGCCGGGCCTTACGAAAATGTATTGGGGGAAGAAGCGTATGCCCGCCGCGTGATGCCGGCCATCCGGAAGTTGGAAGCCGCCGGCCATTGGCGCTTCGTGGGGCTGCTCTCGCCGCGTGAAATGGCGGCTTATTATCCCAACCTGGATGTGCTTGTGCTGCCCAGCCTGAACGCCACCGAGAGTTTCGGCCTGGTGCAAATCGAGGCCATGATGAACGGCGTGCCGGTAGTGGCTTCGAACCTGCCGGGCGTGCGCCAGCCGGTGAAGATGACCGGCATGGGCGAAATTGCCCCCATTGGCGACGCCGATGGGTTGGCCGAGGCCCTGCTGAAGGTGTTGGGGAACCCCGATGCCTACCGTGGCGACCCACAGGCCGTGGCGCGCCGGTTTGCCCCGGAGGCCAACGCCCAGGCATACGAGGCGCTGTTCGAGCGCCTGAGGCGCGGCGGCGGATAACCCTCCGGCCACGGGCACACAGACTCAAAGGCTCAGTACAAGCACCTCGCCGGTTTCCCCCGCGGCCAGGCCGGTGGCGTCGGCGGGGATTTTCAGCAGGCCGTCGGCGCGTGCGAGGGCGAAGATCAGGTTGCTCTTGTAGAAAATCGGCTCGGCTTCCCACACGCCATCGGCGGCGCGGCGCAGGTGCACCGGCCACCAGTCCTCCCGCCCGGAAGCGGAGGGCAGGTTGACGGTCAGGCGGACGGGCAGCAGGGGGCGCGGGCGCGGGGTTTCACGCTGCAAGTGCGCCAGGGCCGGCAGCACGAACAGGCCGACGTTGACCAGCGCGCTCACCGGGTTGCCGGGCAGGCCGATGACCGGTTTGCCCGCCGCGACGGCCAAAATCGTGGGGCGTCCGGGTTTGGTGTTCACCCCGTGGACGAGCACGCCCGGTTCGCCCAGGCCGTCGAGCACCTCGGCGGTCATGTCGCGCGTGCTGGCCGAGGAACCGGCGGTCACGGCCACCAGGTCGCATTCCTGCAACGCCTGCGCGGCGGCAGCGGCCAGGGCATCGGGGCGGTCGGGCACGATGCCGTAAGGGCGCGGCACGCCGCCCGCCCGCCGCACTTCGGCGCTCAGGGTGTAGGTGTTGATGTCGCGCACCTGGCCGGGGGCCGGGGCGGCTTCGGGCGGCACCACCTCGTCGCCGGTGGCGATGATGCCCACCATCGGGCGGCGCGCCACCGCCACCTGCAACACGCCCAACGCCATCAGCCCGCCGATTTCGGCAGCCCGCAGCCGCCGCCCGGCAGGGAAGACCACCGCGCCGGCGGCCACATCTTCGCCTTCGGCAATCACATTGTCGCCCACGGCCACCGCCTTGAGGATTTCCACCTCGCCGGGGCGCGCCTGCTGGGTGTATTCCACCATCACCACCGCATCCGCGCCCGGCGGCAGCATCCCGCCGGTGTGGATGAGCGCCGCCTGGCCGGGTTGCAGGCCAAAGTCGGGTGCGGCGCCCATGGGCACCTCGCCCACCACGGCCAGGTAGGCAGGCAACGCATCGCTCGCGCCGTAGGTATCGGCGGCGCGCACCGCGTAGCCGTCCACTGCCGAGCGATCAAAGGGCGGCATGGGATGCGGGGCGAGCACATCCTCGGCCAGCACCCGCCCCCAGGCTTCGGCTGCGGGCACGGTTTCCGCCGCCATGCGATGGCGCACCGCCTGCAGCCAGGTTTGCAGGGCTTCTTCCGGGGGGAGCAAGTGTAGGAATTCGGGCATAGGGAACTCCGTTGGGTCGTAGGTCGTTACTTCGTGCGTCGTTCCTTGACACTACCGGCGTCACAGCCTCCAAAACCCCACAGCCAGCAAGTACACCGTGAGGCCGACGATCAGCACGGCGTTGGCGCGCAGCCAGCCCCACAGCGGACGAGCGCCCTGGGCAATGCGCCGCATCAGCCAGACCTGGGCGGCGGCGGCCATCAGGGGCATGATGCAGGGCAGCACGATTTCCGGCGGCAACCCCAGCCAGGCATCGACGCCCAGCAGCACGAACCCCGCCAGCCAGGCCGCATCGTGCAGGCGCATCGCCAGCCGCCAGTCCAGCCGCACCAGCAAGGTGCGCTCATCGTGGCGCAGGTGGGCGGCGTAAAGGGGGAAATCCCAGGCAATGAGGGC
>JALSPT010000179.1 GCA_026985785.1 Anaerolineales bacterium | reverse complement strand
AAGGCGCGATTTTGCTTTGACCAAATATGCCCCTTGGGGTATAATCTGGCCCGCAGCGCCCCATCCTTGCGGATGGGGAGGCTTTTGTATGCCTGTGCTCAGCCGAGAGGCTGATATCCCAATTTCAGTAGAGGAAGAACCATGCCCAAGAGGACTTATCAACCCAAGATGCGTCGCCGCGTGCGGCGGCATGGCTTTCGCGCCCGCATGGCCACCCGCGGCGGTCGGCTTGTGCTCAAGCGCCGTCGCCTGAAGGGCCGCCATCGCTTGACGGTCAAGATGAACAACCACGTCAAGCGGATCAACTGGAAAGCCTGAGCGCCCGCCCTGGCGGTTGCGGCGATGCTGTGAATCGCAGATTCCGCTTGAGGAAAAACTCGGATTTTCAGCGGGTGCGGCGGGAGGGAAAATCCTACGCCCACCCGCTGGTTGTGTTGGTGGTAGCGCCCAACGGGCTGGAGCAGGTGCGGGTGGGCGTGGCCGCAGGCCGCCGCCTGGGCAAAGCCGTTCAGCGCAATCGTGCCAAACGCCGCCTGCGGGAAATCATGCGTCCCCTCTTGCCGGCGCTCAAGCCGGGCTACGACGTGATGTTGATCGCCCGCCCGCCGATGGCCACTGCCGAATTCGAGACCATCCGACAGGCCGTGATTGCGTTGCTGCACCGAGCCTCGTTGCTAACCACCTCTACAGACGGCACCCTACCCACCGCCCCATCATGACGGACACACCTTCGCATCCACCGTTGGACTTTTCGCTCCGTCCCCCCAATCCAGAGCCTTCGCCATTGGGGGCATTGCCGCGCTCGCCGAAATACTGGCCGCGGCTGGCGTTGTTGCTGCTCATCCGTTTCTACCAGATGACGCTGGCGAAAACGCTGCCCGCAAACACGTGCCGCTTCTATCCCACATGCTCGCACTACGGTTACGAAGCCATCTACAAATACGGCGCGCTCAAAGGGGGGCTGATGGCGCTTTGGCGGGTGCTGCGATGCAATCCTTTCAACCCGGGCGGTTACGACCCGGTACCGTGAGACCAAACGCAGGGAGAGAAACTTGAAAAAACGAGGATGGTTGCTCGCATTGTTGCTGACCGTGGGGCTCATGCTGAGCGCCTGCGGCTCTCGTCTGGGGGCAAACAGTTGGCCGGAACTCACCGTGGTCAACGACACCGCATACCTTGCCGGAGGCACAGGCGTGCTGGCGCTCAATGCCGACGACGGCCAGATCGCTTGGGGGTTCGTCGGCGGCGAAAAAGGCTTCAGTGCTTACGCCGCGCCCGCGTTTTCCCCCGATGGTAAAATGATGATCGTGGGTGATTACGAGGGCCGGCTCTACGCCCTGACACCTGAAGGGAAACTGCTCTGGAGACGGGCCATAGCCGCCAGCCACTTCATCGCGCCACCACTGGTCACCGCCCAAGCCATCTACGCCCCCAACGCCGACGGTCACCTTTACGCCTTATCCTCTGATGGCAAAACCCTGTGGACGTTCAAGGCCGATGGGCAGCCATTGTGGGGCACGCCCGTCACCGATGGGAAGCGCCTATACGTCCCCTCGCTGGGGCACCACCTCTACGCCGTGGATCTGCATGATGGCACGCTGATATGGGACGCCGACCTGGGCGGCTCCATCCCGTCCCGCCCTACCCTGGTGGATGGCGTGCTGTACGTCGGCACGTTCGCCAAACAGGTCGTGGCGTTACAGGCCGCCGATGGCAAGGTGCTATGGAAGGCCAAAGCGGACGACTGGGTGTGGAGCGCCCCGGCGTACACCGAGGGCAAACTCTTCTTCGGCGACCTGAGCGGCAAAATCTGGGCACTGGATGCCGCCGATGGACACACCTTGTGGAGCCAGGCCACCGGCAGCGGCATTGTCGGGCAGCCCGCCATCGCCGACCAAACACTCTTTTTCGCCACCGAAGACGGCAAAGTGCTGGCCTACTCCTTGGATGGCAAGCCCCAGTGGGAATACACCCTCCAAGGCAAACTCTACGCCTCGCCCGTGGTACACAACGGCCAAATCTTCGTCACGGCCTACAAAAGCGACTTCCTCGCAGCCGCCCTGACGACCGATGGCCGCCCCAAATGGCTCCTCGCCACCAAAGACGCCGAGGCGGCTCTCAAGGCCTCTCAGC
>JALSPT010000178.1 GCA_026985785.1 Anaerolineales bacterium | reverse complement strand
CAACGCGCAGGGCATCTTGCAACATTTCCTACCCTCGCATACAATAGGGGAAACTTCGGCAAAGCCCTTTTTCAGGCCGGTGACAATGAACGGAACTTCTTCTGCGCTCGGACGCAAGATCCGCTCTTCTCGTTTGTGGCATGACAAAGCAGCCATTGGGACGTTGATTTCCCTGATGGTCATGCTGACGGCGTTGTTCGCGCTGCCTTTCATTGTCGTGCCGTGGATGCAACAGCCTTTTACCGGCGCTTTTGTGGAGACTACGCTGATCGTTGGCACCACCAGCCAGCCAGCGTACGCCCCTGGCAATCAGACGCCCCTTCAAGTGGACGATGTGATTTTGGCCGTTGATGGGGAAAAACTCCATAGCGCGCGTCAGTTCCAGCGCCTTATTCATCGCCACGCATTTGGCGATCAGGTGACCTTGACCGTGCAACAACCCAATGGCGAAATTGCCGATGTTCATGTCGTTCTGCGGCATTTCACCTTTCGAGAGCGTTGGGTTTACTTTATCTTCTTTTACATTCTGGGACTGGTGTTCGCGTTTGCGGGCGTATGGGTGTTCCTGTTTCGCCGTTATGACGCTGTGGGACGGGCGTTTGCCGTCGTTTCGGTTTCCATTGGTCTGGCCCTGGCGGGGATCCTGGATGTGTGGGCAACTTACCGCCTTGTCCCTCTCTGGTTGTTGGTCATTGGGCAAGGGGGGGCGTTGCTTTTCAACCTTGCCTTGATGTTCCCACGCCCTATCCGATTGGTTCGACGTACTCCTTGGGCTTTGGGTGGCATCCATGCCTTGATGATGGGGGTGGTGGTGTGGAACTGGGCAACCATGTATCGCGTGGACACGCCGTGGCGTTACATTCATGCCCGCCAAGCGTTGTTGGCTGCCGATGGTGTGCTGGCGCTGCTCTTTATGGGGCGTTTGACGTACATCTGGCTGCGGTCGGAGTTCCCAATTGCTCGCGCCCAGGCCATGTTCATTTTGGGAAGTTTCGTGACAGGCTTTGGGCCTCTTGTTGTGTGGATGTTGCTTCCCACCTTTGGTGTGCCGGCCCACTTTTCCGTATGGGTGCTTGCTCCTACTGTTCTTTTCCCCATCGGCTTGGCTTACGCCTTGTTGCGTTATCGTGCCCCGCGTACCGACATCATCGCCCGCCGCGGCTTGGCTTACGCTACCCTGGCCGTTCTGTCTGCTGCTGGATATGCGCTTATCGTGGGGGGCATCAACCTTCTTTTCGGCACCCGCATTCGTCCTTCCAATCCCTTCTTGTTGGGCGCTTTTGCCTTTCTTCTCGCCCTCGGCTTCCTGCCGGTTTACCGATACGTTCAGGAATCAATTGACCGCCTTTTCGCCCGTACGCAACGAAGTTACCAACAGCGACTGGAACGATTTGGCCGTCAACTGGTAGAGGCTTCCAACGTTGCGGATATCGTGCGCCTTTTGCGCACCACCATCTCCGAGATGTTGGCACCTTCTCCCTTGCATCTTTTTCTTTATGACCCCCTGAGTGGGCGCTATCGGGCTCAGCCGGATGCCAGTGAACACCCCACGGCAGAGGTTTCCTTCAAACAGGATAGCCCTTTTATGCATTATCTGGCAGGTCTTGATAGCGTTTTCTTCTTCTCGCCCACCGATCTCCCGGAGGCCCTGAGCAGTGAGCAACCGCGCTTGAACTTGTTGCGTGCCATGCTTTTCGTCCCTTTGCCCGGCCAGGAGCGGCTGGCTGGCTTTCTGGCTTTGGGTCCTCGGGCGGAAGGGGGGTATACCAGCAGTGAAATCGATTTCCTCGAAAGCATAGCACGCCAGGCTGCTTTGGCCATCGAGCGAGCGCAAACGGTCTCCGATTTGGAACGCCGTGTGGAACAGATGAACACCCTTGCCCGCGTGGCGCAGGGGGTAAACGTCACCCTGCACTTCGATGACTTGTTGGAATTGCTCTATGCCCAAACCACGCGTCTGGTGCCTGCTTACTATTTTCGCATCCTGCTGTGGGATGAAGTGAGCCGCCAACTGCGGTTCGCTTTCGTGGTGAACGGCGAAGAGCGCATACGGCAAAAAGAAGGTCGTCCCGTGCCTGAGGACAAGCCCTTGGTGTGGGATGTATTCAACACCCGTCAGGCGAAACGGTTGGATAATTACCCAGAAGCATGTCGCCTACGGGGAGGGGAACCGGCCATGCCAGGGGCGTTGGCCTGGATGGGGGTTCCCCTCAACGCGGGGAGCGATACCATTGGGGCTTTGGTGCTGGCCGACACATCCACCGAGGTGCTCTACACTGATGCCCAGGTGGCGTTGGTGCACTCGGTTGCCGACCTTGCTGCTGGCGCGATTGTGAAGGCTCGCCTGCTGGAAGAAAGTCGCCGCCGTGCGCAACAGTTGACGGCCCTCAACCAGATTGCCCATGAACTGTCATCCACGCTCGATATTGACGCCCTGCTGGAGCAAATTTTGAGCAGCGCGGTCAAGTTGCTCAAAGCCGAAGGTGGGACGTTGTTCCTTGTAGATGAGGAGACGGGCGAACTTGTCTTTCAGGAGGTGCTTGGCCCGTTGGCTGCTAATCTAAAGGGGCGCCGCTTGTCACCAGAAAGCGGCCTGGTGGGCAAAGCCGTAGCCGAACGGCGTTCCATCCTGGTCAGCGACGTCCATCGTTCGCCGGAGTGGGACGCCAAGGTCGATGCTGCCACCGGTTTCGAGACCCGGTCGGCACTGGTTGTACCGTTGCTGGCGCAGGGGCGCGCTGTGGGCGCTTTGGAAGTGCTCAACAAGGCTGATGGAGGGCTGTTCACCACGGAAGACGAGCAACTGCTGCTGGCCTTTGCGGGCCAGGCTGCCGTAGCCATCCAAAACGCCCGCCTCTACACGATGACCGATCAGGCGTTGGCTGCGCGTGTGGAAGAACTTTCGGTGCTTCAGCGTATTGACCGTGAACTCAACACCAGTCTGGATGTCCGCCGGGCGATGGAGGTTACATTGGAATGGGCTGCTCGACGAACCAGGTCGGTCGCTGGTTTGGTTGGCCTTTTGCAGGAGGACGTGCTTACCATCATTGCCGATCGGGGATATGTGCATGGCGAGTTGGCACACTTCCGTGCCGTTGGCCTTCCCCTGGCCTCCTACCCCGCCATCCAACGGGCGGTCACTAATCGCGAGCCGCAACGGGTCCTTGCTGGTGATGCGGAAGCCCGCTTTTTCCATTCCGAGGCGCAGGGTCAAATGATCATCCCCATCGAGCGAGAGGAAAGAGTCATTGGCCTTTTGGTCCTGGAGAGCAAGAACCTCGCTGCGTGTTCGGAAGAATCCATCCGTTTCCTGAGCCGCCTGGCCGACCATGCAGCGGTTGCGGTGGCAAATGCTCAATTGTACGCTGAGGTACAGCGGGCCAACGAAACCAAGAGCGAATTTGTCTCCTTCGTGGCTCATGAACTGAAAACCCCCATGACGTCTATTCGCGGGTACACCGATCTGCTGATCGGCGGCACGGTAGGGCCGGTCAACGAAAACCAGGCCAAATTCCTCAGAATCATTCGCGCCAATGTCGAACGGATGAAACGCCTGGTGGACGACCTGAGCGATATCTCACGTATCGAAGCCGGTAAACTGGAGTTGAAATTCCAGAAGGTGGACTTTGGCGAAGTCGTTTCCCTGGTAGTGGGTTCGCTTCAGCAACAAATCGAAGCCAAAAAGCAGCACCTGGAAGTGCATTTGCCGGAGGAACTTCCTCTCGTGTGGGGCGACAAGGGGCGACTGGAGCAAATTCTCACCAATCTGGTCAGCAATGCGCATAAGTACACACCCGAAGGGGGGCGCATTGATATTTGGGTGGAAGAAACGTCCAACCGATGGCAGCGCAAAGGTGCGCCGCGGGTGTTGCATGTTGCTGTGCAAGATACTGGCCTGGGAATGAGCGAGGAGGACAAGCAAAAGGTTTTCCGCAAGTTCTTCCGATCGGAGAACCCCCAAGCGCGCAACGCGCCGGGGACGGGACTGGGCCTTCATATCACCAAGCGGCTGGTCGAGCTGCACGGTGGGCACATCTGGTTCGAGTCTCGGCTCAACGAGGGCACCACCTTTCACTTTATCGTGCCCGTGGCCGAATAGCGCGAGGAGCGTCAGGAGCGGGGTGGAGCAGATTTGGGAGGCGAGTAGGAAGTGGCATCTTGAGAGCCTCCATCCCCGCTCTGAACGGGCTTTCTCAACGGACGGTGGTCCGTCGCCATAGCATTTTGCAGGCTGCCTTGGCGGCCTGATTTCAACGCTTTAGGAGCATCGTGATGCGTCGCTTTTTCTGGTTCGTGCTTTTCGTTGGCTTGTTGGCTGCATGTACTTCCAAGACGACCCCCACGGTTACGGCCCCTACTTCGCCACCGCGGCCTACCCAGCCGCCAGAGGCGGAACTCATTACACCTACGCCCCGTCCTACCCCCGCGCCGCGCACCCTCACCATTTGCATGGGCCAGGAGCCGCGCACCCTTTACCCCCTCGCCGGCGAAACCCAGGCCATGCGCAACGTCCTTGCCGCGGTGTACGAGGGGCCAGTGGAATATCGCACTTTCGGTTTTCAGCCCGTCATTTTGGAAAAATTGCCTTCCATGGCCGACGGCGATGCCCGTTTTGTCGAGGTGGACGTCGCTCCGGGCACCAAAATCGTCGATGCCCATGGCGATGTGGTGGCTTTGCAAGAGGGTGTGGCCTTTTTCCCTGCCGGTTGTAATTCCACCCGCTGCGCTTTGAAATACACCGACGACATGGGTGCCGTCACCATGGATCAACTCCAGGTCACTTTTCGTATCCTCCCCGGCGTCAAGTGGTCGGATGGTCAGCCTCTGACTGCCGAGGATTCGGTGTTCACTTTTGACCTGGTATCTTCTCCCGACACGCCTGCGCACGGGCGTTATGCCGATGTGTTGCGGCACACGGCCTCTTACAAGGCTACCGACAAGCACACGGTGGTTTGGAAGGCCATTCCCGGCTATCGCGACCCGGCCTATTACCTCAACTTTTGGATGCCACTGCCCGCTCACTTGTGGTCGCAGTATGCGCCCAAGGAACTGCTCACCCTCCCGCAGGCGACCCGCTCGCCAGTGGGGTGGGGGCCGTATGTCATCGAGGATTGGAAGGCTGGTGAATATATCCGCCTGCATCGTAACCCGCATTACTTCCGCGCTCCGGAGGGCCTGCCAAAGTTCGACGATTTGGTTTTCCGTTTCGTGAAGAGCCCGGACGAGGCATTGGCCGATTTGCAAGCCGGTAAGTGCGATGTGTTGGATGAAACGGTGGATCTGCTTTCGGTGGCGGCGCAACTCGACGCCTTGCAAGAGGCAGGCAAGGCGTCGGTTTCCTATGCTCAGGGGATGGCGTTTGAGCGGTTGGATTTGGACATTCACCCCGCGGTGTACGACGACGGTTGGCAGCCCCACGAACGCCCTGATTTCTTCGGCGATAGCCGCGTCCGGCAGGCGCTGGCCTATTGCCTCGACCGCCAAAAGGTGGTGGATGAGGTATGGGGCGGCCATGCTGAAGTGATGGATTCTTTCGTCCCTGCGGAAAGCCCCCTGTTCAACGACGAGATCGCCCGTTACCCTTACGACCCGCAGAAAGGCGCGGCGTTGTTGGAGGCCGCTGGTTGGGTGGACGCGGACAACGACCCTGCCACGCCGCGCGTTTACCAGGGGGAGCCTGCGTCCATTACCTGGGGTGACCCTCTGGTGTTGAACTATTGGGCGCCCGACACGCCTCGCGAAGCCAAAACGGCAGCAATTTTCAAGCAATCTGCTGCTGCTTGTGGCATCGAATTGAAGGTTAAGTTGTGGGACAATCCTCAGGAACTCTATGCCCCAGGCCCGGATGGCCCCATCTATGGCCGCAAATTTGACCTTGCCGTCATCCCAATGCAGATGACCATCCGCCCGCAGTGCAACCTCTGGATGCGCGATGCCATCCCTGGCGACGGGACGCTGACAGTCAAACAAGTGCCCTGGCTGCTGGATATTTTCGGCAAGACGCACGAGGACGACAAAGCCTTCCCCTATGGTTGGGCGGGCTGGAATGACACCGGCTACGTCAACACGGCTTTCGATGGCTATTGCCGGGCGGCTGAAAACAGCCTGCCGGAAGACAAAGGCTTTGCCAAGGACATGCAACATTTGCAGACCATCTTGGCCAAAGACGTTCCGTCGATCATGCTTTACCGGCTGCCGCGTCTGGCTGCAACCCGTCCGGATTTCTGCGGCTTTGTGCTCGATCCCAGCACTGCCAGTGACTTGTGGAACATTGCCGCGTTTGACAAAGGGCCCCAGTGCCGTTGACCCTTTGGCTCTCTCCCTGAAAACCGGCTCTCCGAGCCGCTGAGTACTCCCATGTACCCCTTGTTCACTGCTTTTGTCACCGGCATGGCCTCGCTGGCCGTGGAACTGGCCGCTTCTCGCTTGCTGGGAGCCTATTTTGGTACCAGCAACCTGGTATGGGCGACCATCATCGGCCTGATTTTGCTCTATCTGACGGCAGGGTATTTCCTGGGCGGACGCTGGGCCGACCGCGACCCGCGTCCCTTCACCCTGTATCGCATCGTGGCGTGGGCGGGGCTGGCGGTGGCTTTGGTGCCGGTGGCGGCGCGCCCGCTGCTTTATCGGGCTGCCTCGGCGTTCGACAACCTGCGCCTGGGCGTGCTGGCAGGCAGTTTTTTTGCAGTGTTGGTGTTGCTGGTGGTGCCGGTGACGTTGTTGGGAATGGTGTCGCCCTTTGTGATTCGCATAGCCACGCGAAAGGCCAGCGAGACGGGGCGCGTGGCGGGACGGGTGTACGCCGTCTCGACCTTGGGTTCCTTCGTCGGCACCTTTTTGCCCGATTTGGTGCTGGTGCCCTTCATCGGCACCCGGCGCACTTTTTTGCTTTTGGGATTGGTGCTCACGCTGACGGCCTTGGGCGGCTTGTGGGCTGCTCGCAGGCGGGCGATTTGGCATTATGCCTGGATGCCGCTGCTCATCCTCGCCCTGTGGGTGGGCTGGGCTGCAGGACCGCTCAAACGCACGGCGGGGCAGATCTACGAGACCGAGTCGGCTTACAATTACATTCAAGTGCTTCAGCGGGGCAATTACCGCTATCTGCGGTTGAACGAAGGGCAGGGCATCCATTCGATTTATCATCCTACCCGCTTGGCATACTATGGCACATGGATGTGCTTTTTGGCGGGGCCGTTTTTCAACCCGCCGCCAACCACCCCTGCTGCAGTTCATCGGGTGGCGGTGGTGGGGCTGGCCGCGGGCACGGTGGCGCGGCAGGTGACGGCGGCCTTTGGCGCCATTCCCATCGATGGCTATGAGATCGACCCTGCCATCCTCGCGGTGGGAAGGCGCTATTTCGGCCTGGATGCGCTGCCCAACCTGCACGCCTTTGCCGAAGATGGGCGGGTGGGGCTACGCCGCTCGCCTTATCGCTATGACTTGATCGTGGTGGATGCGTATCGCCCCCCTTACATCCCCTGGCACCTTACCACGCGCGAATTCTTCCAGATCGCGCGCCAACATCTCACGCCGCGCGGGGTCGTGGCGGTCAATGTCGGCGCGCCGCCGGGCGATTTTCGCCTGGCCAATGCCCTGGCCGCCACGCTGCGGGCGGTTTTCCCTTCGGTCCATGCCATGCGGGTGCCACGGACGTTCAACCTGGTGCTCTACGCTACGGCGCAGCCCACAGACTGGGACAATCTGCGTGCCAACCTTGCCGCGCTCCGAGAGCGGCCAGATACACCGGCTTTGTTGCTGAAATCGCTGACCCTGGCGGCGGATCATCCCGTCAGCCTGGATACCTCGCAGGGCGAAGTGTTTACCGACGATCGTGCGCCGGTGGCGCTGCTGACGGATAGCATGGTGCTTCGTTTCGTGTTGCATGACGATGTGTTGCATGACGAAGGTGGTGTTCGGCGATGAGTGGATGGCAGAAGGCTTTACCGTGGGTGGTTGCCTTTCTGGTGCCTCCGGTCTTGGTTCTGGCGGTGGTGCGCCTGATGCTCACGCCGCTTTACATTCAGGTGGCTTATCGGCTGCCGGGTTTTCCACCCGACCCAGAGGGCCTGACACAGGCCGAGCGACTGCACTGGGCTGAAATTTCGCGCCAATACCTGCTCAACGATGCGGGGATTGATTTCCTCGGCAATCGCCGTTTTCCCGATGGGGAGCCGCTTTTCAACGCCCGCGAGTTGCGCCACATGGCCGACGTCAAGCGCGTGGTGCATGGGGCGTTGTGGGTGTGGTATGCTACGCTGGCGGCTTTGGCGGCTCTGGGGTTGCTTTCCCGCCGTTTGGGATGGATGAGGGCCTACCGCCGGGGTTTGATGATGGGCGGCTGGCTCACCGTGGGTTTGACGCTGGCGGTGTTGGTGCTTTCGGTGGGGGCTTTCCAAACCATCTTTGTGGATTTCCATCGGGTGTTCTTCGAAGGGGATACCTGGCTGTTCGCGCCCAGCGATACCCTCATTCGCTTGTTCCCTGAGCGTTTCTGGCGCGATGCGTTCGTCTTTCTTGGGGGGATGAGTCTGCTTTTGGGCCGCGCGCTGGCCATGTGGGCCGGCGGGCGTGGCGTTGTTCCTTAAATCTTCAGGAGGTGTGGCATGTGGAGGAACGAATGGCGATGGTGGAAAGCGGGGGTGGTGGCGTTGGCGGTGCTGGTGGTGTTGATGGCTTGCAACTTGCCGCAGCAGCCGGAGGTCGTGCGCACCTCGGCGCCGGTTCCCGAGGGGGTGAAAACCGCCGTAAGCGCGACGTTGACCGCTGCCGCGCCCACGCGCGCGCCTGCGCCTTCCCCCACCACTGCCCTCCCGAGCGCGGCGTCCCCTCAGCCTGGGCAACCTACCGCCACCCCCGCAGAGGCTACGCCTACCGCGACCCTCGCGCCGGACATGGGGCAGGTGGAGGGCACGGTCTGGCAGGATGAATGCAACCTCACCCCCGCCGAAGAAGGCGGAACGCCCACCCCAGGCCCTCATTGCCGTCAGTATCCGGCGTTGGGTTACGCTGGCGATGGTCAACGTCAGCCGGAGGAGGCCGGTATTCCCGGCGTGCGGGTGCAACTCTCGACCGGCAATTGTCCCGGCGTAGCCTATCG